>SCST01000248.1 GCA_004299465.1 Methylovulum sp.
GCGTCACGCCCGCGGCATGAACGCCGCCGTAATTCATTTCCGCGCGATACCAGATATTCGGCACGGCGATACCCAAATGCATATCATTAGCCAGGATAGCCCGTCCGTCCTGCGTTTTATTGCCGCTGACGGCCCAGGCATTGGAGCCTGCGACAAAATCCCGTAGCTGTACGGCTGTCGCCAGCTTCACGGGCTCCTGCCCAGCCTGCTTAAGCGCTTTTTGAAGCGATGCCACAGGAATAGCACGGGCGGGCCGAAAAGATTTACCGGGGCCAAGCAAGCTATCGGTAAAAGCGTCGGTATCTGGCGTCAGGAAAGACACGATATCCGCCGGCAGGTTTTTTTCCATAATGCTGAACATGCGCTCTTCCTGTTCCGCCCAGCCGGTCAACACATTGGACATGCCCAATACCACCAGCAGGCTGTCTTCGGCTCGCCACGGCGCCGGCCGATAGCCCAGCACGGTAAATTCAAAAGGCAGCTCCGCCGCTGTATCGATATAGCGATTGACGCCCTCAGCATAAACTTCAAGATAATACTGATGTTGTTGCGGCAGTTTTTTTAAGGCTGATTTGGCAACCCGGTAAAAACCGTAGGTCCTGGCGCTGATGTCGCTGTCGACAGCTATCCCGCCGAACAATTCTGCGAGTCGCCCGGCATTCTTGCGGCGCAGCAAATCCATCTGGAACAGGCGGTCGCGCGCGCAGATATAACCGAGCGCACGCACGGCATCGACGCGATTATGCGCGGTGATCAGCGGTATGCCGTGCTGATCGGAAGTAATCGTGACGGGTGCGGACAGCTTGCTGACGATAACTTCCCCATCCAGGGCAGGGACGGATTTTTGCCAGGCCAGGGCAGCGATGCCGATACCGGCAATCATCAAAACCGGCACGGCAAGCAATGAATAAAAAAAGAAGCGGCGAATGCGTTGCATGGCTCTCTGTTAGGAGTAAGGTAACTCGCAAAAAATACCACCCCGTCACAGGGTTCAAAAATTCGCAGATTGTAAACCAGTTGATCGTGGATAAGTTTTTAGTGGATTATTAAAGATGAATCTGTGGCGGTTTATTTATTGCGTGTTACCTAAGCAACCTACGCGACTTCCCAAACCGGCGTATCAGCATTAATGTTGTCCGCCGGATAATCGATGGTTACGACCTGCCCCTCTTCAAGCTTGATGCAACGATCCGCCAAATGAAAATACCGATCGTCGTGGGTTATGGCCAGCACGGTTTTTCGCTTGGCTTTTAATGCCGGCAACAACTCCGTGTAAAACAGTTCTTTAAATTCGGGATCCTGGTCGGCGGCCCATTCGTCGAATATATAAAAGGGCCGATCTTCCAGGTAAGCAATTAACAGCGCCAGGCGTTTGCGCTGGCCCTGGGACAAATCCAACGTGGAAAATTTGCCGTTTTTAATAGTGACCTTATGATTTAAATGCAGGCGCCCAAGGAAATCGATAGCTTGCGCATTCACTTTATCCGCATTGAAGCCGAACAATTCATCGAATAAGTAAAAGTCTGAAAAAACCGCTGAAAAATTTTGC
>SCST01000026.1 GCA_004299465.1 Methylovulum sp.
CTCGCCGGCATAATCCTTGAAGTTATGCGCATACGAAGCGACGCTGAATTTACTAAATACATCAACCAGTTTTTGTTGTTGCGCCTCGGACAGGTTTTCCCATTCCTTGCCGACAACAATACGGACAATTTTAGTTAAATCATGGCTATTGGAAACCGAGCCAAACAGCTTTTCATATCTCCCGGCATAGCCCAATTGTTTGCCGTTCTTCATTACCTCAATCAATTCCGCCTGAAATTTATCAACCACCACTCTTGCACCGCTCTCTCCCGCATGCGCATGACTTAAACCGAATAAAGAAAACATCAATATCATCAACTTTATATTTCTTAAAACCATCACCACCCCCTTAAAACAGTCATCTACAAATTATCTTACAAACCAGCGGCACACTGCCGATTTACAACAGGCGTCTAATCAGCCATCTCCACCCTGATAGGAATACCTGACAGGGTAGGCAAAGGTTTTTCCACCGGGTTTTGAGGTGCGGGCTCAGGCACCATATCGCCTTCTGTTTTCGGGCCTTTAATAGAACGAAGGAATGCCTTCAAGGGGTTTTTTAACATATCCTCAACAGCCGTCGCTTCATAGCCGCAATGCGCCATACAGCTTGCGCACTTGGGATTGTTGCTGTTACCGTATTTTTCCCAGGGCGTGGACGCCAGCAATTCCTGAAAAGTCGCCGCATTGCCTTCATCAGCCAATAAATAACACGGCTTTTGCCAGCCAAAGACGTTACGGGTAGGATTGCCCCAAGGCGTGCATTCGTAGTTTTGATTGCCCGCCAGGAAATCCAGGTACAGCGAAGAATGATTCAGCTTCCATTTACGGTTTTTACCGATTTTAAAAATCCCCCGGAATAAGTCTTTAACATCCTTCCCTTTGATAAAAACGTCTTGCTGGGGCGCGCGTTCATAGCTGAACCCCGGTGCGATGGTGACGCCTTCAACACCCAAGTCCATGACATAATCGAGAAAATCGGCGACTTCCTGCGCATTCTCTCCCTGGAACAAGGTGCAATTAACCGTCACCCTGAAACCTTTAGCCAATGCCAGCTTAATGGCTTCGACGGCACGCTCGAAAACGCCTTCCTGGCAAACCGAGGCATCATGCCTGTCCTGCATACCGTCCAGGTGAATTGAAAAGGTCAGGTAGGGCGACGGCGTATAATCATCAATGCGTTTTTTTAACAATAACGCATTCGTACATAGATAAACATACTTCCTGCGCGCAATAATGCCGGCAACGATCTGCGGCATTTCCTTGTGGATCAAAGGCTCGCCGCCAGGAATCGATACCATCGGCGCATTACATTCATCGACGGCCTGCATGCATTCTTCAAACGAAAGACGCTTGTCGAGAATGTCATCAGGATAATCAATTTTACCGCAACCTGCACAAGCTAAATTACAACGAAACAAAGGCTCAAGCATCAGCACTAAAGGATATTTTTTAACGCCTTTTAATTTTTGCCTGACCAGGTAACTACCCACTGTTAACTGTTGACGTAAAGGAACACCCATACAAAACCTCCAAAAAATAGACCTACGGCGGCCTGCCATAGCAAAGCGCCTTGAAATGATTACAAATAATAAGCGTGTAGCAATAAAACAACAAACGAACGATAGTCACTAAAATACAACGCCCTATCGTCCCCTGTTCGTCAAAACCCAAGTTCTTATTCAGGGTATTTATATAATACAATCGCTTAGCTATTACCAACTAGAATACTATCTTTTAACCGGCGACTCCAGATTTTTACATCAATACGTCATAAACAATCGTATGGCATATTATTCGAGCGTTATTACCATAAATGCAACACAGACAATTAAGCCGCTGTTTTTATTCTTGATAATCAGCCCATAAGTCATTTGAATCATGGCATTAGCAATAAAACAACATTGCTTTGCAAAATACCAACAAACAGTCTATTATTGCCGTCAACTCACATAAAATCCTCACGGGTCAATAGCAAAATATTATGAGCGCCACTCGTATATCCCTGGACAACCCAAAATTACTCAGCCAATTGTCTGATAACGACTTTCAGGCCGCCTTGCTTGAAGGCGTATCCAGGACATTTGCACTCACCATCCCCCAATTGCCTGCCGGCCTATACAGCGCAGTCGCCAACGCCTACTTACTGTGTCGTATTGTCGACACCATTGAAGATGAGGTATCGCTGTCGGCCAGGCAAAAACATTACTTCTGCAGTGAATTTATTAATGTTGTAAAAACCGGCGAACATTCCGAGTTATTTGCCGTAGAACTCGCTCCCTTACTCTCTGGGCAAACCATTCCGGCCGAACACACGTTAATCCATGTGTTGCCGCGCGTGATCCAAATCACCCACACCTTTGAGCCGGCGCAGATAGCCGCCCTGGCCTCTTGCGTGGAAACCATGGCCGCAGGCATGCCTGTTTTTCAGGCGCTGAACCTCAATAACGGCCTTGCCACGCTTGCCGATATGGACAACTATTGTTATTACGTAGCCGGTTGTGTGGGCGAAATGCTCACGAAGCTGTTTTGCCATTACTCGACAGAAATTGCCGCTAATAAGGAAGAGATGCTCCGTTTATCGGTCTCTTTCGGGCAAGGCCTGCAAATGACCAATATCCTCAAAGACATCTGGGATGACGCAGAGCGGGGCGTTTGCTGGCTGCCGCAGGATATTTTTACAGAAGCCGGTTTTGACCTTAGCCGCTTTGATCTTAAAAACCTGAGATATGAAACCGACTCCAAAAACTTCAGGACAGGCCTGGCGCATTTAATCAGCATTGCACATGGGCATCTGCACAACGCGCTTAAATACACCCAATTAATTCCCGCCCATGAAACCGGGATACGCAACTTCTGCCTGTGGGCGCTGGGCATGGCGATCCTGACCTTGAGGAAAATCAGGCAACACCTCGATTTTAACCACTCCGACCAAGTCAAGATTACCCGCAACAGCGTTAAAGCGACCATCCTTGCTACCCGTGCGTTCGGCCGCAGCAACCTCATGCTCAGCTTACTTTTTAATATAAGCAGCCGGGGACTGAAAGCCCCCGACTGGCATTATTCAACCTTAATCATCCCTGACCCATCCGCTTGTACCGATGCCCCGCAAGGTACAGAGGGTATACAGTCATCACCAGCCGACTCAAACCTTTAAGGACGCGCCATGTTTACCGATGCCACGAACCCTATTACCGCTTGCCACTCGCCGAGCTCATCGTCAGCCATTCATTCCAATGCCTACGACCTTAACAAAGCCATTGACAGGGCCCAGAAACAGTTACTGAGCCTGCAGGACAAAGACGGTTTTTGGGTGTTTGAATTGGAAGCCGACTGCACAATCCCATCAGAATACATCATGATGATGCACTACCTGGGCGAAATTGATGAACCGCTACAGGCCAAAATTGCCAATTACTTAAGACCGCGTCAGTCCGAAGACGGCAGTTACCCGTTGTTTACCGGCGGCGTTGGCGATATTAGCTGTAGCGTTAAGGTCTATTACGCGTTGAAAATGGCCGGCGACCCGGTCGACGCGCCGCATATGTCCCGCCTTAAGGACTATATCCTCAGCCAGGGCGGTGCCGCCAGGGCCAATGTGTTTACCCGTATTGCGCTGGCGATGTTTGAACAATTGCCGTGGCGCGGCGTGCCGTATATCCCTGTTGAAATCATGCTGCTGCCGCGCTGGTTTCCATTCCATCTGGATAAGGTATCCTACTGGTCAAGAACGGTTATGGTGCCGTTGTTTATTCTTTGCTCATTGAAAGCGACGGCTAAAAACCCTAATAAAGTCGGCATCCTGGAGCTCTTCGTCACACACCCGGATAAGGAAAGACATTATTTCCCCAAGAGGACGCTGCTGAACAAGATGTTCTTAGGGCTGGATCAATTTGGCCGGGCAAGCCAGCCCTTCGTTCCCAAAGCGCTGCGCCAATATACTATTAAAAAAGCTAAAGACTGGTTTATCGAGCGGCTTAACGGCGAAGACGGCCTGGGCGGCATCTTCCCGGCTATGGTCAACGCCTACGAAGCCATGCTGCTATTGGGCATGCCGAAAGACCATGAGCATGTTGTCACAGCGCGCAAAGCGATAGACAAGTTGCTGGTCATCAACGAGTACGACGCTTATTGCCAGCCCTGCCTGTCGCCGGTTTGGGACACGGCGCTGGCGGCTCTCGCGTTGCAGGAAGCCGATAAATCGGCCAACGAAGAGAGCCTGAACCGTGCCTACGACTGGCTCAAATCCAAGCAATTATCCGACGAACCCGGCGACTGGCGAATCAGGAGACCGGAACTTGCAGGCGGAGGCTGGGCATTCCAGTTTAACAACCCGTATTATCCCGATGTCGATGATACCGCAGTAGTCGCTTTTGCAATGGCGGATTCCGGCCTGGCCGATCTTAACGAGTCCACACACCGCGCGGCCCGCTGGATAGCCGGCATGCAATCAAAAAACGGCGGCTACGGCGCTTTTGATGTCGATAATACCTGTTATTACCTCAATGAAATTCCGTTTGCCGACCACGGCGCATTGCTGGACCCGCCTACCGCGGATGTCAGCGCCCGTTGCGCGATGTTGATGGCCAGGGTTGCCGATGAACATGGCGAATATTTACCGGCGTTGGAACGCACGATAAATTACTTGCGCGGCGAGCAGGAAGCCGACGGCTCCTGGTTTGGCCGCTGGGGAACCAACTATATCTACGGCACCTGGTCTGTCTTGGCCGGCCTGGAACAATCGCGTCTGCCCAAGACCGACCCGATCTACACCAAAGCCGCGCAATGGCTGAAAAGCGTGCAACGCGCCGACGGCGGCTGGGGTGAGGATAATTACAGTTACCATGATGCCACCTATAGCGGGAAATACCGCTTCAGCACGGCATTCCAGACAGCCTGGGCAGTATTAGGCTTGATGGCCGCCGGCGAAGCGCACAGCCCCGAAGTAAAGGCCGGCATTGATTTCATCCTGCGCCACCAGCAGGCCGACGGCGTCTGGAACGATAAATGTTTTACCGCACCGGGTTTCCCTAAAGTGTTTTATCTCAAATACCACGGCTATGACAAATTCTTCCCGCTGTGGGCGCTCGCCAGGTACCGCAACGAGCTCAACCGCCGCGCCAGCTCCCTGCTGGCTTGCGGCATACACACCATCCCTGGCGATCGCCGCGCCAGTTCCCGACTGGCTGGCGGCATACACACCATCCCTGGCGATAGAAAGTGATCACCGGCATTGTCGTCGCGCTGCCTGAAGAACTCACTGTCCTGACCTCAAAACGGATTGATAAAGGACATTGTGTCTTCATCGCGGATAAATTGCTGGTCGCTTATTCAGGGGCGGGCGCTAAAAACGCGATGGCCGCCGCCGAATTATTGATCAGCAAAGGCGCGACCCAGCTCATCAGCTGGGGCTGCGCGGCGGCATTGGATACATCGCTAAAACCGGGCGACCTGGTATTGGCCGACCGCCTGCTCGATATTAATGACACTGAAATAGCGATCAACCCCGACTGGTACGAGTACGCTAAAAAACTATTAACACCTTATATCAATATTCATACAGGCGGCTTAACGGAAAGCGCAAACATCGTCTCATCCAGCAAGGAAAAACAGCATTTACAGCTCATTACCGAGGCCATCGCGCTGGACATGGAGAGTATCCCTGTCGCGAAGGCCGCCGGGAAAAACGCCCTGCCTTTTCTTGCGATCAGGGCTATTGTCGATCCCGCCGGCATGGACCTGCCGAGAGCAATTGCCTATGCCGCCAATACGGAAGGCGACATTATCCTAAGCCGCTTGTTATTATTTCTTGCCCTGCACCCGACAGAGTTACCCGGCCTGATTCGCTTAGGGTTATATTTTAATGCCGCTAAAGCCACATTAAAGCAGGTAGCCAGACAGCTTGATGCGTTGGCCCAGTTTTCAAACAAGCTTAAATGAGTCTCCGGTCAAACAAGCTGGAGCTTGTATTAATTTTCCAAAAGTTCTTGCGCAGTAATCTGAATATACTGGGCAAGAACTTTTGGGAAAATTAATATCCTGAACCTTGCCACTTCGTACCTACCATGACTTTCAGTATCGCCGAACTTTTTGCCCAGCACAGCACCGATAAATTTGACCTGCATGAGCAGTTTCTCAATAACCAAATGGTCAGGGTGCTAAAAACCATAGGCTACGACCGCCACTATAAAAAAGCGCTGGGTCAATACCTGTATGACCAGCACGGCACTGAATACCTGGACTTGCTCAGCGGCTTCGGAGTATTTGCAATCGGCCGCAACCACCCCACCGTCATCAATGCGCTGAAGGAAACACTGACGCTGGAATTACCCAACCTCGTGCAGCTCGATGTGTCGGTGCTTAGCGGCTTGCTGGCGCAGGAACTATTAAAAACCACGCCGGATAACCTCAGCAAGATGTTCTTCTGCAATTCCGGTACGGAAGCGGTGGAAGCCGCGATCAAATTTGCCCGCTATACGACCAAGCGCGAAAAAATCATCTTTTGCGAACACGGCTATCACGGCTTGACGATGGGTTCCTTGTCGCTGAATGGCGAAAACATTTTCCGCGAAGGTTTCGGCCCGTTGTTGCCCGGCTGTAGCTCGGTGCCTTTCAATGACCTCGCCGCGCTGGAAACAGCACTGAGCGACAACGATGTCGCAGCGTTTATCGTCGAGCCGATACAGGGTAAAGGCGTCAATATCCCGGATAATGACTATTTACCCGAAGTCGAACGTTTGTGTAAAAAATACGGCGCCTTATTCGTCGCCGATGAAGTGCAAACCGGCCTCGGTCGCACCGGCAAATTCTGGGCGATAGACCACTGGGGCGTTAAACCGGATATGATCTGCATCGCGAAAGCCTTATCCGGCGGCTTTGTGCCGGTCGGCGCCGTAGCGATGACGCAAAAAATCATGGATACCGTGTATAACCGCATGGACAGGGCCGTCGTACACGGCTCGACCTTCTCGAAAAACAATATGGCAATGGCGGCAGGTTTGGCTACCTTGCATGTCATGGCGGAAGAGCGCCTGGTCGAAAACAGCGAAAAAGTCGGCACCGAGATTATCGACAGCCTGAATGCATTAAGCGGCAAATACGAATTCCTCAAGGAAGCGCGCGGCAAGGGCATGATGATAGCGATTGAATTCAAACAGCCTAAAAGCCTGGCCTTAAAAGCCGCCTGGGCGATGCTGGAAGCCGCGAACAAGGGCCTGTTCTGCCAGATGATTACGATACCGCTGTTTAAGGAACATCACATACTGACGCAGGTAGCCGGACACGGCATGAACGTCGTCAAGCTGCTGCCGCCGCTGAATTTAACGCAACAAGACCACGACCATATCGTCACCGCTTTCGATAAAACCATTGCCGATACACACCAAGTTCCCGGTTCTATCTGGGAGTTAGGAAAAAATCTCGCCAGCCATGCATTGAAAGGAAAAAAAGGGGGCTAATATGAAAATACACTACCTATTAAGCTTAAGCCTGCTGTTACTGGCCTGCTATCAGCCTGTCGCGCGCGCGCATGCCGTTGTGACCGACTATTCATTAAAAATGGCGCCGATTCATGCCCATCAAGCCGATAAAGTCAGCCTGAACTTTAATTCCAAAATAGAACTGGGCTTATCGCAGGTATTCCTGGTCAGCAAGGGCGACCAGCTCAGCCCTTTAGAAATTGCCAAAGGCGACAGGCAAGGCCAGATGATCATTGCCATCCCCGCTTTGACGCCCGGTGATTATGCATTAAAAATGAAAGTTTTTGCCGCCGACGGACATTTAACCGAAGACGTTATCCATTTTACCGTCGCGCCCTTAACCGCTGCCCCGTAGGTTTCAATCATGGCTGGTATCGCTGATTTTCTTGACTCGTTGATTGGCGGCTTCGCGCTGATCTGTTTTGCCTTCACTATCGGCAGCCTGTTTTGGGGCTTGTTTATATTGCGTCCCTGGCAACGTGAGACCGCTTACCCGGTCTTGCTGCTGGAAACAAGCGTCAAGCTGCTTTATATAGGAGGCTTTGCGCTGGCCGGCGCGCAGTTGTTTAAAATCATCCTGAAAATCTGGCTGATGACCGCCGTACTCGATAAATGGCCGTTTCCTGAATTCGCCGAAACCACGCAGTTCATCGGCGGCATTATCCGCACCTTACTGACGCTGGCCCTGGCCGCATACGGCTGCCTCGTGCTCAGTAAAAACCCGTACTCCAAGCAATATTGGCAGACCGCGGGCCTGATCGCCGCCCCGATGATTATTTCCGGCGCCTGGCTGGTGCATGCCGCGGGGCGTTTCGACAACCCTTACCTGCTGATGGGCTTAACCGTCATCCATCAGCTTGCCGCGGCGGCCTGGGTCGGCGGAGTATTCCACCTCGTCAATATCTGGCTGATGCGCAGCAAAGAGCAGATTCCCGCCGATTTATGGCCACTGCTGCTGAAACGTTTTTCAATATTCGGCATGGCCTCGGTCGGTGTGCTGCTGCTGTCGGGACTGCCGATGGCGCTGCAGTATATCGACAGTTGGAACGGCTTTATCGGCACCGGCTACGGCAACCTGCTGATGGTAAAAATGATCCTGCTGTGCCTGGCATTAGGCATGGCCTGGCTCAACAAGTCGGCGGTTATCGACTACCTGGCGACGCGTAACGGCCATACGCTGACTTATCGCGTACCGTACTATATCGAAGCGGAAGCCTTTGTCCTGATTACCTTGCTGTTTACCGCCGCAAGCCTCTCCTCGCAACCGCCGGCCATAGACATCCCCAACCTGACCGCAAGCTGGCAGGAAGTGCTGAACATGTTTACGCCGCGCATCCCACGGACCGCCTCCCCTACGCACCAGGCGCTGATCGCCGGCGAAGCCGGACGGGTTGCGATTATCGGCCAGGTGCCGTCGGAAGCCGCTACCGCCTGGTCGGATTACAACCACAATATCGCCGGTATCTTCCTGACCACGATGAGCTTCTTCGCGATGCTGTCATACGTCAAACGGCTGCCTTCGGCTTTTTCCGGTTTCGACCAATATCTTGTTTACCTGACCCGCTACTGGCCGATCGGCTTCATCGCGCTCGGTATCTTCCTGTTTTTCCGTAGCGATGCCGAAACCTGGCCGCTAGGTCCTATCGGTTTCTGGGACAGCACGTTTAACAACGGCGAAGTTCTGCAACACCGCATCGCAACGTTGCTGGTATTCGTGTTGGGCGTGATAGAGCTGGTTGCCAGACTGCCGCGCTACCAGAACAGCAGGCTGCCTTATTTTTTCCCGATTCTGGCGGCGTTTGGCGGCTTAATGCTGCTGACGCATTCACATGTCGGCTTCCAGGCAAAAAGTGCGTTCCTGATCCAGGTCGGTCATACCCTGATGGGTGTGTTTTCATTGATCCTCGCCTGCGGGCGCTGGCTGGAATTGAAACTGGACAAACCCGGTAAG
>SCST01000869.1 GCA_004299465.1 Methylovulum sp.
CTCGCGAACCGCCTGAACCGGTTTTACGGCCTGGAATTGATGCCTACGGTATTTTTTGCCCATTCCGATTTGTCGGCGTTGACCGCTTTCCTGCTCAAGCAGCACTCGCCGGCCTTGCGTTTGCAGCATCAGGCCCACGAGCAAATTATCGAGCAGCGCGGCGCCGCGACAGCCGATAAGTCCGGCCCTGATATTGCCGCGAAGGCGGCCTATTTGCCCGAGGATGCCGGTGCAGCAGAACCGATAGCGGTCATCGGCATGAGCGGCCGTTTTCCGGGTTCCGCAAACCTTGACGAATTCTGGCAACACCTGGTGTCGGGAGCCGACCTGATCACCGAAGTGCCGCATCAACGCTGGGATTGGCGCGAATATTACGGCGATGGTCGGATTGATAGCGATGACGGGCGTTTGCCGGAAAACGGCAAGACCCGCGTCAAATCCGGCGGTTTTATTAACGACATCGATTGCTTCGATCCGTTGTTCTTCGGCATATCGCCGCGCGAAGCCGAAGTGATGGACCCGCAGTTCCGGTTGTTTCTTGAAACGGTCTGGGAAACGATCGAAGACGCCGGCTATCCGGCCGACGCCTTATCGGGCACTAAAACCGGCGTGTTCGTCGGCGTGACCAACCGCGATTACCAGGAATTACTGCAACAGGCCGATCCCGGCGGGCAAAACCCCGTGTTGACCTTTAACTTCACGGTGGCGAATCGCGTATCTTATTTGCTGAACCTGCGCGGCCCCAGCGAGCCGATAGATACCGCCTGTTCCAGTTCGCTGGTCGCAGTTAACCGCGCGGTCGAAAGCATCCGCCAGGGCGGCTGCGATATGGCGCTGGTCGGCGGCGTCAACCTGATGCTGACGCCGACGATCACGATTATCGCCGACCAGGCCGGCATGTTGAGCGAAGACGGCCGCTGCAAGACTTTCGACCAGAGCGCGGACGGCTACGGAAGGGGCGAAGGCGTCGGCGCGATCTTGCTGAAACCGCTACATAAGGCGCTCGCGGACGGCGATGCGATTTACGGGCTGATACGCGGCAATGCCGAAAACCACGGCGGCAGGGCGACCTCGCCGACCGCGCCGAACCCCGTCGCGCAGCAGGAATTATTGATCGAGGCTTACCGCAATGCCGGCATCGATCCGGCGTCGCTGGGCTATATCGAAGCGCACGGCACCGGGACGCCGCTAGGCGACCCGATTGAAGTCGACGGTCTCAAAGGCGCATTCGAGGCCTTGTACGGGTTTCAGGGTAAGCCGCAGCCAAAGCAGCCGCATTGCGGATTGGGCACCGTTAAAACGAATATCGGCCATCTCGAAGCGGCTTCGG
>SCST01000249.1 GCA_004299465.1 Methylovulum sp.
TTTAAACAGGCGGATACAGACAAATTGCTTGAAGCGATAGGCCGCGGCGACATTAACACACGGCAGCTGGCGGCTTTTTTTAAAATCCCGGAACTGGAGGTTGCCGCAGTAAAAAACCGCCCGCCAAAACTCGTCAACAAATCGATTGTTTCCGTCGACGGCGTTGATAATGTTCTTACCGGCTTTGCAAGTTGCTGCCTGCCGGTGCAAGGCGATGAGATCATAGGCTATATTTCGCTTAAAAAAGGCATTACCGTTCATCGTAAAAACTGCGAGAACATCCTGCATTTAAGCCCTGAAAAGCAGGCGCGGCTGATAGCGGTATCATGGGGCGAGAAAAAGTCCAGCTATTTTGTCCCTATTGTTATCCAGGCTTTTAGCGCGCAAAACTTGTTAAGTGATGTTTCGCAAATCCTTGCGCAAGCAAAAATTCACATCGCCAGTGCGTCATTGGACACGCATCCCGATTTTTCAGCCGACCTTAAATTGAGCATTCAAATTGAAAACACCGATCAATTAAGCCAGGTTCTGAACAAAATAAGCTGTTTGCCAAATATTGTCGATGTCAAGCGCAAAATATAAGGCAACCCGCAATCGATAAAATACGCGATGAATCAGCAAAAAAATACGACTGCATGGAGCAGTTGCCGACGACTGCATGGATGCAGGAGGTAGAGCAACGCAGGAGCAGTTGCCGAGAATGCAGAGGGCACAAGTGATTTAGCGCAGACTTTTCATGGCTTATCCACGTTTATCTCTTGTGGGTATAATCATCTGCGAAAGTTTGAATGCGTGCAAAATATAACATTTAGCCGGTATTAATATAATGATCGGAAACCAGCCATACACCCGTCTCGATACCGCTTTCGCCCGCTTTCTGAGCCAGCGCGCCAAGTTGGATCGCGCACAAAAACAAACTTTCGAGCAACTGGTGGCGCAGTTATCAAATGAACAAAACCAGGGCCATAACTGCATTCAAATCAGCGATGAAGATAAGGCGCTGATGCTGGCATCGGGTTTGGCCGCCTATTCCGGTAGCCTGCCGCTGATAATCGAGAAAAACAGGTTGTATACGCATCGCTACTGGCATTATGAATACCGGCTGGCGATGCAAATCAGCAGCATGATTAACAGGAATCCGCCGATTGAATATCCTGACGCCGTACTTGATCGTTATTTTGCCGGCCAAAGCGATGGCATCGACTGGCAGCGTGAAGCGGCAAAAATGGCGGTCAGGCAGCCGTTCAGCATCATTACCGGCGGTCCCGGAACCGGTAAAACCACGACCGTGGTAAAAATTCTCGCGGTACTGCAGGAATTGGCGGTGGACCGTCCGCTGCATATCGCGCTGGCGGCGCCGACCGGAAAAGCCGCGATGCGCCTTCAGGAATCGATAGCTTCGCGCATAGAGGCGCTGCCCTGTTCCGGTGAAATAAAAAAGCACATTCCCGAAACCGTAAGCACCTTGCATCGTTTGCTCGGTGCAAAACCGCCATCGCCTTATTTCTATCATAATGCCGACAAACCGCTGGTTTATGACCTTATCGTCGTCGATGAGGCGTCGATGGTGGATTTGGCGTTGATGAGCAAATTGTTCGACGCTTTAAAGCCGGGCGCCCGGTTGATTTTACTGGGCGATAAGGATCAGCTGTCTTCGGTCGAATCCGGCGCGGTTCTGGCTGATTTGACGTCAGCATTGCCGGCGTGTACGCTGGAATTGAAAACCTCGCACCGCTTTGCCGGCACGATAAAAATACTGGCCGATGCCGTTAATGCCCAGCAGGCCGAGATTGCCTGGGATATTTTGCAGGGGGATGATGAAAACTGCGTGTTGCTGGAACAGGACCTGATTGCCTATATCGCCGCCCGGCAAACCGATTATTTGCAGCTGCTTAAAACCGGTGCGGATTTTCGTGAGATTTACCAGGCATTCAGCTGCTTTCAGGTGTTGTGTTCCAACCGTCACGGTGAATATGGCGTTGCCGGTATTAATTATCACGTTGAGCAAAAACTATCCGGGCAAAAGCACATTAACCTGTCGGGTTTATGGTATGCGGGCCGCCCCGTGATGGTGATGCAAAACAATGCCGCATTACATCTTTATAACGGCGATATAGGCATTTGTATGCCGGATAAAGAGCAAGACGGCAAACTAATGGTGTTTTTTCAACGCACAGACGGCAGCGTCAAAAGATATTTACCTGCGCGCCTGCCGGCCTGCGAAACCGTGTTTGCGATGACGATACACAAAAGCCAGGGTTCTGAATTCGATGACGTGCTGATTGTGTTACCGGACATGATCAATCCGGTATTGACAAAAGAATTGCTTTATACGGCGATTACGCGGGCAAAAAAAACCGTCAAGCTGGTTACGGACCAGGCGATTTTTATGCAGGCCGTCCAGAAAAAAGTAGAGCGGGTGACCGGTTTGGCGGATAAGTTCCAGTCCGGGCTCAACGCCGCTGCGATCTGCTTTTAATGGGTTTTGCAAGCCCCTCCCAGGGAAAAATATTTACGGCAAAACTCAATGGTTACGCGATTTAAGACCCAATCGATTGTTTTTTATTTCGGCAGGAAATCCCCTGCGTTGCGATACGGTTTAGCGGTGCTGGCAGTCGCTATCGTCACGTTGGCGACGTGCTTTATTTCGGTAATCGGCGAGCGGGCAGTATTCTTGTTATTTTTTTTCGCGATTATCCAGGCTACTTTTTGGCTAGGGCGGAATCCGGGAATGCTCGCTATGGTTCTGTCCCTGGTCTCGGCCAATGTGTTTATTTTGTTTCCAGCCAGGTACTTAGCGCCTTTAGATCTCGTCGTTTTAAACGTGGGCTTTTGCATTTTATCGGCGGCCATCATCGCTACAGCCAACCTGCATTGGAGCTTGACCGCGGCGCTATGGGAAAGCCGGCAGGACTTGGATCACGCCCAGGCCGTCGGCCAAATCGGCAGTTGGCGTTTGAATGTGCAGCGTAACGAATTGTGTTGGTCAGATGAAAATCACCGTATCTTCGGCATTCCCAAAGGAACATCGATGACTTATGAGACGTTTCTTGCCATCGTGCATCCGAAGGACAGGGAATACGTCGACCGGATGTGGCAACGAGGCCTCAACGGCGAGCCTTATGATATTGAACACCGGCTGATTGTTGCCGGCAAGGTGAAATGGGTCCGTGAGCGGGCGATACTGGAGTTTAATAGAAAAGGCATCCTGCTCGGCGGATTTGGCACCACGCAGGATATTACCGACCACAAGCGAAATGAACTGGCGATGGTGGAAAGCCGGGAGCGTTATACCGGAATTGTCGCCTCGGCTATGGACGCCATCATCACTATCGACGCCGATCAACGTATTTTGCTCTTCAACACCGCAGCGGAAAAAATGTTCGGATATACGGCCGATCAAGCCCTCGGGGTATCTATCGAGCGTTTTATTCCTGCGCGCTTCCGCCCCAACCATGGCGTGCATATTCGCGCTTTCGAGCGTACCGGCACGACGGCGGATCTGGTCGCTATTACGGGGCTGCGCGCTAATGGCGAGGAGTTCCCCATAGAGGCATCCATTTCGCAGACCGGCTTGGATGGCGAAAAATTGTTTACCGCCATCCTACGGGATATTACGGAACGCGTGCGCGAAGACAGTGCGCTAAAAGAGCGTATTAGGCTTCAGGATCAGTTGACTAAGGTTGCTGCAACGGTGCCAGGGGTGATTTGCTCTTTCCGGCTGCGTCCGGACGGCTCTTCATGCATACCGTTTGCAAGCCCGGTTTTTGCATCGGTATATGGATTGAGTCTCGATGATGTTGTCGAAGACTGTAGCCAGGTTTTTGCGCGTATCCATCCCGAAGATGTCGGCCATGTCAATGAAACTATAGTCGAATCGGCCCGAACCCTGCAGCCCTGGCGGGACTCGTTCCGCTACAGCCATCCAGAGAAAGGCGAAATATGGATAGAAGGCCATTCCATGCCGCTACGTGAGACGGACGGCAGTATCCTCTGGCACGGATATGTCCAGGATGTTAGCGAGCGTAAGCTTGCGGAAGAAGAATTGCGCAATACCCAGGCGCGGCTCGCTCTTGTCGTCGAAGAGGTGAAAGCCGGGTATTGGGACTGGGATTTGTTTACGCGCACCTTATATTTATCGCCTGAATGGAAGCGGCAAATCGGCTTTGATGAGAATGAATTGCATAACCGCTGGGAAGAATGGGAATGTCGCCTGCATCCCGACGACCGGGCTTTTGTGTTGACGGCAACGGAAAATTATATTGCCGGCCATCAGCCGGTTTTCGAATTGGAGTTCCGCTTGCGACACAAGGATGGTTCGTACCGTTGGATTCATTCTCGCGGCGGACTGTTGCGCGACCATAATAACCGCCCCTATCGTATGTTGGGCATAAATTTAGACATTACCGACTATGTGAAGACAAAGGAACTGAGCGAGCGGCGCGATAAGATAGAACAGTCGTTCCGCTTATATGTCGCCAGCCAGACCGCGGCCGCCATTGCCCACGAACTGAACCAGCCGCTCGCCGCGATCTCCTCTTATGCCGATGTGGCGCTGCATATGCTGCAAACCGGCAACCAGAATCCTCAAAAGCTCGCCCATGTCATCGAAAATTGCGCCCTGCAAGCGCAGCGTGCCGGCCAGGTCATACGGCAATTATTGACCCTGTTGCATAAAGGCGAGACCGTCAGTGAGCCGGTCGACATCAATCTTTCGGTTTATGAAGCGCTCGACTTGATCAGGGCGGACAGGCATTTAGGCGCTTTTAAAATAGAACTGGAGCTCGACACCGGTTTACCGCAGGTTGCGGGCAATCGCCTGCAAATCCAAAAGGTGTTGATCAATCTCTTGCGTAATGGCCTGGAAGCCATGCATGAAAGCGGCATAAAACGCGGAACGCTGACCGTAACAACGCGCAGCTTCGCCGATGACGCGGGTATGGCGCAGGTGACGGTCAGCGACAGCGGAAAAGGCGTGGCGAGTGCCGGCATCCTTAAAACAATGTTCCAGCCTTTCTACACGACCAAACCGGCAGGTTTGGGTATGGGTCTTGCGATCAGCCACGCGTTAATCGAAGCCCACGGCGGAAAAATGTGGGCTGAGCAAAATGCCGGTTCCGGCTTAAATATCCACTTTACCTTGCCTTTCGTAATATGAGTATTCAGCCCTGTGTTTTTATCGTCGATGACGACGATGCGGTACGCGACGCCCTCGGGCTGGTGATCGAAACGGCAGGCCTTGCTTGCCAGGCTTTTGAGAGCGCCGAGCATTTTCTTGACAGCTATTGTCCGGGCAAGCCCGGCTGCCTGCTGCTCGACGTCAACTTGCCGGGCTTGAGCGGCCACGAACTGCAAGCCGAACTCATCCGCCGCAATATGCATTTGCCGATTATCTTCCTTACCGCGTATGGCGACATCCCGATGACGGTGCGTGCAATCAAGGCCGGCGCGGTCGATTTCCTGACGAAGCCGGTGCCGAGCAAGCTGTTGATCGAACGCATCCAGGCCGTGCTGCAGCATGAAAGCCAAGTTTGCGAGCAGGCTATGGCGGGTCAAGCGCTTTGTACCAATCTATACAATCTTACCTCGCGCGAACTGGAGGTCATGTCGTTGGTTGTGGCCGGGCATTCCAATAAGGCAATCGCCCGGCGCCTCAGCATCAGCCACCGTACCGTTGAAATTCACCGCGCACGGGTCATGACAAAAACCGGCGCAAGCAATATTTTGGAACTGGCCCGTTTGTGCGAAGCCTGCCGGCTTCCGCCCGGTGCGGATCACTGAGATTCCTGAATTAACCATTTTATTCAATAGAGTACGTATTCCTACGTACGCGCTCGTACGTATTTTATTGTGCAGAGCTATCGGTTTTAATTTATCCCAAGGGCGATTCTATCCGGTCAAATGTTCCATGCAGCCGGCTGATCGTTAAGACCGAATGTCATTCCTCCTAGGCACTGGAATCGCCCGTTTTTTCGGTAGCGCGGATTATGCTATATCGGCGCTATCCGGTTTTGATTCATACTATCTAAACGGGGAGTTGCTCAATGGATGCGGATTACGATATTTTCGAGATTGTCGCCGTTACTCGCGATTTCTGGCTTGTCGATGCGGAATCTTATCAGCGAAGGTATTGCACCCAGCACGGGCGGCCTTTGTCACGCGGTTATTATGTCGTTAATTGGCCTGAACACGTTCGGGCGCGGCGATTTAATGAGCATGCTGCGTTTCACGGGCCGTTCCTGTTGCGTAAGGAGGCGCAGGCGGCCCTGGACTGTATGCATAAGGAAAGTGTCCGCGTTTTGAATGAGTCGTCCGAAATATCGCCTGTTGCCGCCCCGAATGCCGGCCGAATAGAGGCGAAAAAAGCGGCGTCATATGGCTTGCGGCTGATACACGGCGCCAAAGCCAAGTCGTTGGGGACAGGGGCTTTACGTCCGGATTTTCGGGAAAAGGCGAGCGCGGCTGTGCACTGACAGCCGGTTGTTTGGGGTTGGGGTATTGGTGGTTTTGGAAAAAGCTATACTTCCTTCGGCCTAATAAGCGTTTTCAGGCCGTTAAAATTCAAATGATGACGGCGTGAAGTTAATGTGCCTTGAATCGACGGTATTTCTCATAGACGACGATGCTGCAGTGCGGGATGCATTGAGTATTTCCTTAAGCATGGCTAGTTTAAAAACCGAAGCTTATTCTTCCGGGAAGGCTTTCCTGGCGGCTTATACCGAAGACCGGCCCGGATGCATATTGGCCAATTTAAGCCAGCCCGAAATGGAGGGCTTGACCGTGCAACAGGAGCTCATCAGGCGCAATTTCCCTATCCCTGTTATTTTTATGACCGCTATCGGGACGCTTTATAACGCTATGCCGGCACTGCAGTATGACGCTTTCTGTCTACTGGAGAAACCTTTTTCCAGGCAGTTGCTGCTCGAAAGCCTTCGCGCAGCGATGAAGCAAGACTGCGGAAACCGGTCGGCGATAAAATTCCGGGCTTAAATAGCCGATCCCCAGTTTGTTTGATCAGCAATAAATGACTCAACAATCCATAGCGACATTACGCGCTGCCATCAATCGGGCTTATTTGGCCGATGAAAAAGACATCATCGGCAGATTATCAGCCTGCCTGGGCGCTTATGATGCTGGGCGTGTCGGCGAGTTTGCCGAGACCCTGGTTAATGCCGTCAGGACAAAAAAACACCGGCAAACCGCGACTGAAGCATTCCTGCATGAATACCGGCTTGATTCCGATGAAGGCATCGTCTTGATGGGGCTTGCCGAAGCTTTGCTGCGCATCCCCGACAGCCGGACGCAGGACCGGTTCTTGCAGGAAAAGCTTTGCAGCGCGGATTGGCAAAGCCATTTACGGCATAGTGATTCCGTGCTGGTCAATTTATCGACCCAGGCCTTGTCAATCACCCGCGAATTTGAACATCGCCTGTTGTCGGAAGCGTCCTGGTTTCCCGTTTTTGAACAACTGTTATTGCGGATGGGCGCGCCGTTGATACGTAGCGCATTAAAGCAGGCCATGTGGCATTTGTCCCTGCAATTCGTTTTCGCGGAATCGATGCAGGGTGCTGTTCAGCGTTGCGAACAATATCCCGCTTACCGTTTTTCATTCGATATGCTGGGTGAAGCCGCGTTAAC
>SCST01000250.1 GCA_004299465.1 Methylovulum sp.
ACATCAGCGCGCGTAAACGCGCCGAAGCTCAGTTAAGAAAGCTGTCGTTGGCGGTCGAGCACAGTCCGGCCGCGATTGTGATTACCGATGTCAATGCCGTTATCGAATACGTCAATCCGAAGTTTTATCAATTGACAGGTTTTACGCCCGAAGAGGTTTTAGGCCGGACACCGAAGATACTGCAATCCGGCCTGACGCCGGCGGAGACGTACCAGGCCTTGTGGGAAACCCTGATGGCCGGTGAAGAATGGCATGGCGAATTCCATGACCGCAAGAAGAACGGTCAGATCTACTGGTGTTTACAGTCCATTTCGCCGGTCAAAAATGAGTCCGGCGAAATCACGCATTTTGTTTCCGTGACCGAAGACATCAGCGAGCGCAAGCACTCGGAGTCGGTGATACGGCACCTGGCTTTTTACGATCCCTTGACCGAGTTACCCAATCGCACGCTGTTCCGGGATCGGCTCGAACAAGCTGCGGCTTTCGCCCAGCGCAATGAGCGCCTGTTTGCGGTGATGTACCTGGATCTGGATCGCTTCAAGACCATTAATGATACCCTGGGCCATCCGGTAGGTGATTTGCTACTCAAGGCGGTAGCGGAGCGTATGCGCCAGGGCTTGCGCGATACCGACACCATCGCCCGCCTGGGTGGCGATGAATTTGCCGTCATCGTCCAGGACATGTGCAGCCCTGAAGATGCCTTGCGTCTGGCCGAGCATTTGCTGCAAGCCTTTGCGGCGCCGTTTTTCATCGAAAGCCACGAGCTGTTTACCACGCCCAGTATCGGCATCAGTATTTATCCCCAGGATACGACAGACATCGACGCGCT
Source organism: Methylovulum sp. (assembly GCA_004299465.1). Classification (GTDB taxonomy): domain Bacteria; phylum Pseudomonadota; class Gammaproteobacteria; order Methylococcales; family Methylomonadaceae; genus Methylovulum. Next base: position 830 of record SCST01000250.1, read on the forward strand.
AATCAAGGTTGCCGATATTGCGCTGTATCGCGCCAAGGAATTGGGCCGCAATAACTGCCAGTTTTTTACCGCCGATATGAATGTCACGGCGTTGGAGCACCTGTTTATTGAAAACCAGCTCCAGCACGTTCTCGAACGCAATGAACTGGTGTTGTATTACCAGCCGCAAATCAGCCTGGGCAGCGGTGCGATCTGCGGCGTCGAAGCCTTGGCGCGCTGGCGGCATCCCGAACTCGGCATGGTGTCTCCGGGAGCATTTATCCCTATCGCCGAAGATAGCGGCTTGATTGTTCCTATCGGCAAATGGGTGTTGCGCGAAGCCTGCAAGGCCAACAAAGCCTGGCTGGATTTAGGCTTGCCGGAAATGCTGGTCGCCGTTAATGTTTCCGCCAAGCAGTTGCGGCAAAAGGACTTTGTCGACACAGTGGCCGCCGTGCTGGAAGAGACGGGATTGCCGTCTTACCTGTTGGAGATTGAACTGACCGAGAGCTGCGTCATGCAAAACCCTGAGCAGGCCATTACTATCCTGGAGGAATTGAAGGCGATGGGCGTCAAACTGGCGATGGATGATTTCGGTACCGGGTATTCCAGTTTGACGTATTTAAAGCGCTTGCCTTTTGACAAGATCAAGATCGACCGTTCTTTTGTGATTGATCTGGGCACCGATACGGATGCCGCCGCCATTGCCCACACGATTATCGCGATGGCTCACGGCATGCACCGCATTGCCATCGCCGAAGGCGTCGAGACTGCCGAACAGTTGGACTTCCTGCATTCCGAAGGCTGCGATGAGATTCAAGGCTATTATTTCAGCCAGCCCTTGGAAGATGCGGGATTGGTGCGTTATGTCAAGGGATGGGGCTGGTCGGCGCAGCATCTTCCGGCGTAGCTACGCATCGCGTATTTTCTTGTTGAGCGGCTTAGGAATAAGCACGGAACAAGATCGGCAACGGGTAACTATTCAGCCTGTTGCGGTAGGGCGCGCCGCCAACGGCTCAGTACCTTACCCAAATCCCCGAAAAGGCGCGCGCAGCACGCCCTACACCTAATGGATTGACAAGGCACTGAATGGTTACGTTATTTCATGTACATTCCTTAGCGTGGTTTAATGATGAGGCTCATGATAAAATAGCCGCCTTTTCAATTGGCAGATGTCTTTTAACTGCCGGTCATCCAATCCAGCACCCTCTATCATTGTTCCAGAGAATAGCTAATGAAAATCCGCACAATCCTTATTTATTCACTTTTATTGACGGCCGGTGCATGCAACGTTTATGCAACGACGTATACCTTGCCGCCGACCAGCGGCGACACCGTTATCACACAATTCCCGGACGATGTGCCGTTGACACGCGCGGAACAGAATGAAACCCTGCTGGATGTCGCTAGACGGTTCCTGTTAGGACAAACTGAAATAGTCAGGTTAAATGCAGACATGGATCGCTGGCATGTCAAAAAAGGCGAGATCGTCCGCTTATCCAATAAACGGATTTTGCCGGATACGCCGCACAACGGCATTACATTGAATATTTCCGAATATCGCATGTACTATTATCCGGCCGATCAACCCGGAATAGTCATGTCGTTCGCGCACGGCATAGGCCGGCAGGACTGGAAAACGCCGCTAGGCAAAACCAGTGTGGCGCGAAAAGTCAAAGATCCGTCCTGGCATCCACCGGAGTCCATCAGGCGAGAGCATGCCGCGAACGGCGACCCGTTGCCGGTTGTTGTACCGCCCGGTCCGCATAATCCGCTCGGTGCTTATGCGCTGCATTTAAATCTTCCAGGGGAATACCGCATACACGGTACCGACATCGACAAGATTTACGGCATAGGCATGCAGATCACACATGGCTGTGTGCGCATGTACCCAGAGGATATTGAGCAGTTATACAATTCGGTCCCGGTAGGGACGGCGGTTTACATCGTCAAGCAACCCATCAAGGTCGGCTGGCTTGATAATGTGCTGTATATCGAGGCGCACCCCGACCTGGAAGGTGAAGAAATGACGAAGGATCAGCGTTATGCGGTTGCACTGGCGCTTATTCAAAAAGCCAATGAAGGGTCAGGAGAATCTAATGAGCTGCCCGAATTTGACCAAACCCTGTTGAATGATGCGCTTAACAAACTCGACGGCGATCCTGTAGCGATTTATGAACGCTTGCCGCCTATAGAAGAGATTTCCGATACCGAGCAGGAAACCGCTGCCGCACCCGCACCCGTAAAACCAATCGCGGCAAAACAGCTGGCAGCCAAGCCGGTGAAAGCATTGTCACCGGCCAAGCAAACAGCGGCCAAGCCCGTGAAAAGCAAACCGGCAGTCGCCAAGTCGATACCTGCCAAGCAGGCAAAAAACAAATTATCACCAGCCAAGCAAGCGCCCATTAAACAGGCGCAAATTAAGCGCCAGGGTTCACCGGGCGGTTATTATCACGGTTATTGAGCGGCTTAAATTCCTGACCGCAGGTATCCTGCCCGCAAACAAAGCCGGGCAGGATCAATCACTTGCTGTTTCTCAGTCATCCTAGCGTTCCGGCTGCGGACTGTTCAGCGTATTGCCATCGCTCTATTCATAAATTCATCAAAGTAACGGTAAAATATTTTACAGCTGTATGACGTTTCATAAAAATAACTGAAAACTGTAACAAATCATCAGTGGCTTTTTTTATATACTTCGCAATTTTTCACGGCACTGGCTTTTGCTTTGCGGTGTAAAAAATAAAAACCTATAACGTAGACTATTAAAATTACCGGAAAAATGATGACTAAAAAACAAGAGTTCAAATTAAGGCCGCTTACCTTGGCCGTATTTACTGCGCTGAATCTGGCTCCCGCCGTTCAGGCTGCTTGCGTATCGTTGACCGCTTTAGGCAACACGTATACCCAAAACTTCAACACCTTAGCTACCAGCGGCACCGCCAATATCCTGGCGGTCGCAGGGTGGTCATTGCTCGAAACCGGCGCCAACGCTAATACCAGCTACGCCGCCGGAACCGGCAGTTCCACGACCGGCAATACCTACAGTTTCGGCGCTTCCGGAAGCACCGACCGGGCCTTGGGCGGTTTGTTGAGCAGTTCCCTAACGCCAACTATCGGGGCCTGTTTCACGAACAACACCGGCGCTGCCATCAACAGCCTCGCTATCGCTTACACTGGCGAAGAATGGCGCTTAGGCACGGCAGCGCGCACCGACCAGATCAACTTTCAATACAGTACCAGCGCCACAGCCCTTAACAACGGCACTTGGACCAGCGTCTCCGCGCTCAATTTCGCCACGCCGGTCACTACCACTGTCGGCGCCAAAGACGGCAATGCCGCCGCCAACCGCACGGCACGTTCGTCAACCATCCCGGCGCTGGCCATCGCTAACGGAGCCTCGTTCTGGGTGCGCTGGACGGATACCAACGCCACCAGTTCCGATGACGGACTGGCGGTGGATGATTTCTCTTTGACGCCGACCGGCGGCGTGACCGCGCCTAACCTGACGATCAACGATGTGTCTGCCAGTGAAGGCAACAGCGGCAGCACCACTTACACATTCACCGTCAACCTGTCTTCGCCTGCACCGACCGGCGGCGTAACATTTAATATCGCGACCGCTGACAGCACCGCGACAGCAGGCAGCGATTACACCGGCAAGTCGTTAACCAGCCAAACTATCCCGGCAGGCGCTTCAAGCTATACTTTCAGCGTTGCCGTCAACGGCGACGGCTCGTATGAAAGCAACGAGGCATTTTTGGTCAACGTCAGCGGCGTAACCGGCGCGAATATCACTGATGGTCAAGGCATCGGCACCATCGTCAATGATGACAGCATGCCGAATTTGTCCATTAACGACGTGTCTTTGAATGAAGGCAATAGCGGGTCCAGCAGTTACAACTTCAGCGTCAGCCTATCCGCGCCAGCCGGACAAAGCGGCGTTACGTTCAACATCGCTACCGCAGATGGAACCGCCACCGCAGGCAGCGATTACACCAGCAATTCCCTGACCAGCCAAACCATCCCGGCCGGCAGCTCAACATACAGTTTTGCCGTTGCCGTCACCGGCGACACAACTGTTGAAAGCAGTGAAACCTTCCTGGTCAATGTCGGCACGGTCAGCGGCGCCACCGTTACCGACGGCCAAGCGACCGGCACAATAACTAACGATGATACGGCTTCCGCTTGTTCGGCTGTGGATACGCCGATCGGCCAAATCCAGGGCACAGGGGCTACGGCTGCCTTGACGGGCACGCAAACAGTTGAAGGTGTCGTCGTTGGCGATTACGAAGGGGCTTCTCCGGCATTAAGTGGGTTTTACCTGCAAAACACGGCTGCCAATGCCGACGGCAACTCCGCCACGTCGGATGCTATTTTTATCTATAACGCAGGCGGCAACGCGGTCAGTCTCGGCCAGGTCGTGCAAGTGACCGGTACCGTCGCCGAGAATCAAGGCCAAACCCAACTGACTACTCCTACGGTAGTCTCTTGTGGCAGCACCGACACCATCATGCCGGCGAACGTTGTCTTGCCTGTTCCGGCTGCCGTTGGCGGTGTCGATTACCTGGAGCGTTTTGAAGGCATGCTGGTCAAGTTCGCCCAAACGCTGTATGTTACCGAGCATTTCCAACTCGGTCGCTTCGGCCAGGTCGTCATGTCGTCAAGCAGCCGCTTGCCGCAGCCGACCAATATCACGACACCAGGCGCCGCCGCGCTCAACCAGCAAGCGGCCAATAGCCTGAACCGTATCATTGTCGATGACGCATCGCAGACCCAAAACCCCGATCCTATCCTGTTTGGTCGCGGTGGCAATACGCTCGCAGCCGCCAATACCCTGCGCGGCGGTGACACGGCGACCAATATGACCGGCATCATGACCTACACCTGGTCAGGCAATGCCGCGAGCGGTAACGCCTTCCGCCTGCGCCCCATCAACGCCTTGAACAGCGGCGCGCCCAACTTTGTTGCCGCCAATCCACGGGCCGCCGTGCCTGCTCAGGTTAGCGGCGTTCTTAAAGTCGCCAGCGCCAACCTGTTGAACTTCTTCAACACCTTTACCAATTGCACATTAGGCGTGGGTGGTGCGGCTGCAACCGCCAATTGCCGCGGCGCGGAAAACCAAACCGAGTTTGACCGCCAATGGCCGAAAACCGTTGAAAACCTGGTCGGTACCGGCGCTGCCGTGATTGTCGTCAACGAAATGGAAAATGATGGTTATGGCTCCACCAGTGCGATCCAATTCCTGGTCGACAAGATGAACGCCAAAGCCGGGGCGGGAAGCTATGCCTTCATCAACCCGGATACCACGCAGGGAACCAATTCCTTGGGTACCGATGCGATAAAGGTCGGCATCATCTACAAACCGGGTACAGTAACGTCGGTCGGCACCACGGCGGTATTGAACACCGGCGCGCTCGGCATTTACGAAACCAGCACCGGCACGACCAGCCGTAACCGTCCGGCTTTGGCTAAAGCGTTTGAAGAAAATGCTACCGGTTCGCGCTTTATTGTCGTCGGTAACCACCTTAAATCCAAAGGCAGTGCCTGTAGCGATAACGTCGGCTTGCTCAGCACCACGTATTCAACGACCTCTGTCGTGGCGGATACCGATGCCGGCGATGGGCAAGGCAACTGCAACCGGACGCGTACTGCGGCGGCGGAAGAACTGGTCAGCTGGTTGGCGCTCAATCCTACCGGCACCGGCGACAGTGACATCCTGATTATGGGCGACCTGAACTCTTATGCCAAAGAAGACCCGATCACTGCAATCAAGAATGACGGTTATGTCAACCTGATTGAAAGCCATATCGGCGTCAGCGGCTATTCTTATGTATTCGACGGGCAATGGGGTTATCTCGACCACGCGCTGGCCTCGCCAACGCTGGCAACCCAGGTGCAGGGCGTGCTGGAATGGCATATCAACGCCGACGAACCCAGCGTGCTTGACTATAATACCAACTTCAAAACCGCAGGCCAGTTGACCAGTCTTTATGCCGTCGATGCGTTCCGCACATCGGATCATGATCCTATTGTTATCGGTTTGACCTTGACGGGTCCTTAATCGGCTCAAGGCCTGCAAGTCCCTTCAATATAGGGCAAGGCCAGCGGTTAATATTGAACCGCTGGCCTTACCTCACTGTCGCTCTGTTAATACTGTGAATGTATCAAAACGGGTATTCGGAATTTAGCGTTGAAAAGTTAAAATTTGGCTGAGCCAGGAATCTATTGATTGTTGAAATCAATGAAAAATCAACTTTCATTTCGACGCTATCAAATGTTGAAATGCCGTATACCAGACGTTCGAGCCTGTAAGGTTTTGGGAGGATCACAGGCAGCACCCGACCCATACCGGTCTATCATGGTGTCCACTCAATTTTCCACAAAACAGACAGTCATATCGTTTCATTATCAAATTTCGATTGTAGGCCATCATCAGAGTCGTGGATCGACCGGTTCACTTTCTAGTGCCAGGACACCGAATACACACTCGTGGACTTTGTGTAGTGGATTACCTTCGACAAAGTGTTTCAAGGCTTCGTAACCCAGCGCATATTCCTGAAGGGCCAAATTCCTTTTTTTGCCTAAACCTCTTTTCCGCAAACGTTCAAGATTTTCCGTCCGTAAATATTCGGGCCCGTAAATTATCCGCAGATATTCAGGGCCACGACATTTGATGCCGGGTTGGACGAGTCCTTTCTTGCCCTGTGCCGTGAAATCAATCGGTTTCATGACCATGCCTTCCCCACCATCGGCAATCAATTGATCCCACCATTTTAGTGCTTGGCAGCATTGGTCTTCATCATCCAGATTAACGATTTGATAGTTTGTTTTTTGCAAAAAATCAGGAT
>SCST01000251.1 GCA_004299465.1 Methylovulum sp.
CCAGCTCAAAAAAGTTTTGCGTAACACCGACAGCGGGCAGCGATAACACCGCCTGCCAGATCGCCGCTAACTGCTCTTCTATCTCGTTGGCAGGCGCTTGAAAATCAATCTCCGGCTCGACACCGCCGTCATCGAACGGCGACGGCAAAGCCCGGCGGTCGACTTTCCCGCTCGGCGTCAGCGGCAGTCTTTCCAGCGTCACCCAATACTGCGGCTCCATATAATGCGGTAAACGTTGGGCGATATAATCCCGCAGTTCAGGCTTATCGGGCGGCGTATCGTCCAATACCAGGTAAGCCGCCAAAACTTTGTCGCCGGCGTCGTTATCCATCGCCATCACGACGCATTCGCGCACTTGCGGATGGGCATTTAAAGCCTGCTCTATTTCGCCCAGGTCAATACGGAATCCCCTGACCTTCACCTGATGATCGGTGCGGCACAGGAATTCAAAGCCGCTGTCCCGGGTAAAGCGGACTTTGTCGCCGCTTTTATACAAACGTGCTCCGGCCATGCCTGAATATTCATCGGGTACAAACAATTCCGCGGTGCGTCGGCTATCGTTTAAAAACCCGACGCCGACACCGATACCACCGACATACAGTTCGCCGGATAATCCGGCAGGCACCGGATTCATGCCGTCATCCAGCAAATACAAACGGGCATTATCTATCGTGATGCCCAGCGGTACGTTTTTATGCAAGTAACGCTCGGGATAGTCGACAGGAAACGACATGCAAACATCGGTGGTTTCTGTCGGGCCGTAAGTGTTAACGACTTTCGTGCGGCCTTGGGCAAACGCCAACCAGGGTTGCATACGGCTGAAAACAACAGATTCCCCGCCTACGAAAACATAGCGCAACGATTGCAGGCGCTCAGGCCGCCCGGCCACCGCATCGGCCAGCGGGTAAAACGCACTGGGCGTCGTGCTGAACCAGCCGATTTGATAGTCTTCTATATACTGGCTAATCCGCTCCGGGTCATATTGCGCTTCGGCATAAAGATGCAGCGTGCCGCCGAAAATCAGCGGCGCAAAAATAGTCTTTTGTGTTAAATCAAAACTCAGCGACGTACAAAGCAGCGTCGAAAACGCCTGCTGCAACGCGAATTTTTCACAATACCAATGCAGCACCAAATTGGCAAAGCCCTTGTGTTGGATCGCCGCGCCTTTGGGCATGCCGGTGGAACCCGACGTAAAAATAATATAAATCAATTGCTCGCCGCTGATAGCCGGCAACGCGCCGGTACCCGCTTCGGCAGCCAGCAATTCTTCAATATCGTAAGCCTGCAAACGCTTTGCATCCGATTGCAGGCTGGCCAGTAACGGCGCCAGTTCCTGCGTGGATACCAGCACCTGCAAACCCGCGGCGCCCGCAATCAGTTTTAGGCGTTGTTCAGGGTAATGAGGGTCCATAGGCACATAAGCCGCACCGGCTTTCAGTATGCCTAACAACGCGATCACCATGTCCAGTCCGCGCTCAAGGCAAAGCCCGACCAAATCGCCATTCTTGACGCCGCGCGCCGTCAGCACCTTGGCGATATGCTCGGAACGTTCGGCCAGTTCGCGATAAGTCAGCGCTTGCCCGGCGCAGACCACGGCAAGCGCATCGGGCGTGCGCTGCATTTGCTCGGCTACGGCATCGAGCACTGTCGAGAAGCGTAACGGAACCTCGTTATTCCGGTTCCACGCCGGCAACAGGGCCTGGCATTCATCGGTCGCCATTAGCGGTATCGCGCCCAGCCTTAAATCAGGCCGGCCTGCAAGCTGCGTGCATAAAGACACAAAATGCCCAGACATTTTGGCGATGGTGGCGGCATCAAACAAATCGGTGCTGTAAGCGAATTCCAGGCTGACATCATCGGCGCTCTCGGCGGCCACGACGGCCAGGTCAAATGGGGAATTCGCCCGTTGCAACGGTAATTGGCGGAGCTCGACGCCAGGTAAGGCCGCCTCTTGGCCGGACGCGCTTTGAAAGGTAAAAACAACCTGGATCAGCGGTGAAAAACTGAGCGAGCGCTCGGGCCGCAACACATCGAGCAATTGCTCGAAAGGGCAATCCTGGTGTTCGTAAGCCGCCAACGCAGTCGCCTTAACCTGGCGCAACAAATCCAAAAAACGCGCCTGCGGCTCGACAGCGGCGCGTATCACCAGCGTATTGGCGAAAAAACCGATTAAGGGCTCCAGCTCCAGCCGGTTGCGGTTCGCTATCGGCGTGCCGACGACGATGTCCGATTCCTCGCTGTAACGATGCAGCAACACAAAAAATGCCGCCATCAAAACCATGTTCAGCGTCGCGCCTTCTTGCGCAGCCAGTTTTTTTAGCGCCATCGTCGTTTGCGCATCAAGCTTGGTATTCAAGGTCGCGCCGGAAAATCCCTGTACCGGCGGTCTCGGCCGGTCGGTCGGCAGCATCAGCAACGGCGGCACGCCGTTAAGCTGCGCCTGCCAGTAACTCAATTGCCGTGCTCGAATGTCGCCGCTAAACCATTCGCGTTGCCAAAGCGCGTAGTCGCCGTATTGAATAGCCGGTTCAGGTAAGCTTAGCGCTTGTCCCTGGGTTTGCGCGGTATAGAATGCCGCCAGCTCGCGCATGAAGACGCCCATAGACCAGCCGTCGGAAATAATATGATGAACAACGGATACCAGCACATAGTCGTCCTCGGCCAGCGTCAACAACACGACTTTTAACAGCGGCCCGTGCTTTAAATCGAAAACATGCCCGGCCCAGTTAGCCGCCAATGCTTCGGCCTGCGCCAATTGCTGTGTCAGCGGCTCGGCAGGAAGCCGCTGTTTTTCAAGCTGGAAATCGCTATCAGCATGCACCCATTGCGCCGGTTCGCCCTGGTATTCGGCAAACGTCGTGCGCAGGATTTCATGACGCAGGATGATCTGTTTCAGCGCCGCTTCCAGCGCGTTGACATCGAGCTTTCCCGTCAGGCGCAACGCCGTCGTGATGTTATAGGCGGTGCTGCCCGGTTGCAATTGGTCAAAAAGCCATAAGCGTTGCTGCGAAAATGACAGCGGGAACTGGTAAATATCCCCTGTGATCGCTGGCTGTTCATTATTCATCATGGATGTTCCACTTTTATTCGGCATTATCTGTGATTAATATCGTTAAGGCGTTAGGTAACTCGCAAAAAATAATCTTCCCCGGTCGCATAGTTCCCACGCTCCAGCGTGGGAATTCATCCAGCAACGCTCCAGCGTTGCGTGACGCTGGAGCGTCACTGACGGCATTCCCA
>SCST01000252.1 GCA_004299465.1 Methylovulum sp.
CGCCAGCCGCAAGCAAGTGACCGATGTCTGGGTTGCCGGCAAGCGTTTGCTAAACCAGCGCCAGCTGACAACGATTAACCTTGTTGAATTAATGGCAAAAATCGCGCAATGGCAGCAGCGATTGTCGAGTTGAGTGGGCGTGAGGGAAATACATTATTTACCGATACAGAAAGTATAGTTTTATTAAATTTCAATTACTAAATAGTGTAAATGCGGCGTAAATAATGCCAAATTGTTGTTCCAACGCCACCATAGTACAAAATTGCCGTTTTTCTCGTCGCAACGATTGCCGATCGCCAGCCACTAAAAAGCCGGTATTACCCGGCCTTGGTTGTTAAAAAGTATCGAGCAGGATTACCGCCCGTTCTGGATAAGCTAAACCGCCAATGCCTCAGGCTCCCAGTTTTCATAAAAAAATGCGTTCAGTTTCTCTTTCTCGATTTCGATTTCGATTTGAGAAACGTAAAGGATGTGCGCAGCCTCGTCAAATAATCAATGGTCACTTGGGCTTGAAAGGCCCGCTTTTTATTTCCGGCCACAATTTTGCGGCATCTTTGATTGTGTTGATATGCTGTTTTGATAAGGGAATCATGTGTTAGGGGCCGGGAAGTAATCTATTGCTGACAGGATAGCTATGTTACAGCAATGACTTGGGTAAGTGGTTGTTTTTTTGCGAGTTACCTTAGGCTTATGTGTTCTGTTTCAAAATGGCTGTTCTGACCACGCAACGCTTTTACAATTGGGTGTGGCACCATAAACACCTTAAAGGCGATCGTTATTGACCGGCGAAATTTTCCGCCGGTCAATAACGATCAGTGTTTTATCTGGCGCGTAAATTAGGAACTTGTAACTATCTAGGCATAGTGCAAAAATAGCACACTTACCGGCATCAATTGGATGTCACATTTTATCAAAAGAGCAAATTTTCTAAGCCTAATAAATCAATAACTTATTTTCAGACTAGATTTCTATATGAATTCATCTAAACTTTGAATGCAAACAGATCAAAAGACTCCGCAGGAATCACTATGGCTTTTCGTATATTTTCAGGGTTGCTGTTTTTTTGTTTCTTCAGCATCAGCACTTATGCCGAAGAAATACAAATAAACCCCTCCCATCCCGACCAATACACCGTGCTCAGCGGTGATACCTTATGGGATATATCGGGCAAGTTCTTAAAACACCCCTGGCAATGGCCTGAGCTGTGGAATTACAACACGCAGATAAAAAACCCTCACCTGATCTATCCGGGAGACACCATTTATTTTTCGATAGTCAACGGCAAGCCTCAATTGAAGCTCTCAAGGGCTTACCAAGCCTTTGAATCTAGCGACAATTCTACGTGCCTCCTTAATGAGGAGGACATTAAAAACGGGCGCACAAAATTTCCAATCTCTAAAGACGGAAAGTTATTGCCGTGCATACGCGAAACCGATCTCAACCAGGCAATCAGGCTAATACCGCTCGATAAAATAGCACAATTTTTAAGCTCCCCCAGCGTGGTTGGCGCCAATGACCTGGATAATGCGCCTTATGTCATTGCCATTGCCGGCGAGCATGTCGTTGCCGGCGTTGGCGATAAGCTTTATGTACGGTCCATTCCCGCTGCCAAAAGCCTGGCTTATACGATATACCGGGAGGGGGGCGCCTACAAAAATCCTGAAACAGGTGAGATCCTCGGTTATGAAGCAAAGTATATCGGCAGCGCGTCATTGGAACAAATCGGCGACCCGGCATCATTGATAGTTACCAAATCCAATAGTGAACTGCGCATTGGCGATAGGGCCATGCCCAACACAGAAGAAGAAATAACCTTAAACTTTTTCCCCAGGCCGCCTGAGAAAGCCATAAAAGGCAGTATCATCAGTGTGCTTGACGGTGTCTCCCAAATCGGTTCGTATAATGTTGTCGTCATTGATAAAGGCACTCGGGATGGCTTAATGACGGGCCATGAGCTGGAAGTCTACCAAAATGGCAGGATTGAAAGAGACAGTTACAGCGCGCTCAAAAACGATACGGTCAAGCTTCCTGACGAACTGGCCGGTGTGTTGATGGTCTTCCGGCCATTTGAGCGCGTCAGCTATGCCCTGGTCATGAAAGCCACCCAGCCTATCCACATCCTAGACAAAGTCCAAACACCCTGAACACGGCGATTACCCATCCAAGCGGTGATGACATCAAATACTGGCTTGCGCTTTTGCGCACGCCAGGCGTCGGTTGCAGGACTTTCCTCAGATTACTGGAAACCCATACGCCATCCCAGCTATATTCGGCGCCTGTACCAGCCCTGATGGCGTTGGGTTTAAAAACGGACAGCGTCCAGGCCATTAAGAATCCCGACTGGAGCGCTGTCGACTATGACCTGGACTGGCTGGCGCATCAGGACAACCGCGTTATTACGCTGTTTGACGCCGATTACCCACCGCAACTGAAAGAGATACCCGACCCGCCGCCGCTGCTGTTTGTGCGCGGCAACCCCAAGCTCCTGGCATTGCCGCAAATAGCGATGGTCGGCAGCCGCAACCCTTCCTCATCAGGCAAGGAAACCGCGTTCAGTTTTGCCGACACATTGAGCCGTTGTGGTTTTGTCATCACCAGCGGCCTGGCCTTGGGCATTGATGCCGCCAGCCATAAAGGCGCACTTCACGGCAACGGTTATACCATTGCCGTTGCCGGGACCGGCCTGGACCGGGTCTATCCCGCCAGGCATAAGGAGCTGGCGATTGAAATTATCCAGACCGGCGCGATGGTTTCGGAATTCCCGCCCGGCACGACCGCCAAAGCCAACCATTTTCCGAGACGCAACCGGATTATCAGCGGTTTATGCCAAGGCCTGCTGGTTGTTGAAGCGGCCAAACACAGCGGTTCGCTGATTACAGCCCGGATGGCTTTGGAACAAAACCGCGAGGTATTCGCCATTCCGGGCTCGATACACAACCCGTTGGCTCGCGGCTGCAATGCGCTGATCCGCGAAGGTGCAAAGCTTGTCGAAACTACACAGGATATTCTTGAAGAATTAAATCAATATATTCAACAAGATGAGGAATATTCTGAATCAACAACACAATCAAAGCTTGACCTGGAGCAGCAAACATTATTGAATCTTGTCATGTTCAGCCCGACCTCTATTGATAATCTCGTTGAAAACACAGGCCTATCGGTTGAAGTCATTTCGTCAACGCTACTCATTTTAGAACTGCAAGGCTACCTGGAAGCGACCGCCGGCGGTTGCTATACCCGAATAAAATAACCATCTATAGTCTATGAAAGAAAATATTTTTGATGTCCTGATGTACTTATTTGAAAACTATATGGAAGATGAGGTTGAAATACTTCCAGACAGTGAGATCATCAAAACAGAGTTGCAGGAAGCGGGCTTCGAATCGCGTGAAGTGAACAAGGCCTTCGATTGGCTGGAATCGCTCAGCCTGCAACGGGCGATAAAATCCACCGTACCGCATGCCTTCCGCATTTTCTGTAGTGAGGAAAAAGCAAAGCTGGATCTTGAATGCCAGGATTTTATTATGTTTCTTGAACACAGCGGCATTTTAAATTCGGCTAACCGGGAAATTGTCATCGATCGGGCGATGGCGTTGGAACATGAAGAAATATCGATGGAGAAATTGAAATGGATAGTGCTGATGGTTTTGCTTAGCCAACCTGGCGAAGAAATTGCATTCTCCAGAATGGAAGATATTGTTTACGATCTTGTCCCTACTTATTTACACTAACCCATCGCATTATCGATTAAATGAGTAAACACCTTGTCATCGTAGAATCCCCGGCAAAAGCCAAAACCATAGAAAAATACCTGGGCAAGGACTTTCAGGTTTTGGCTTCTTACGGACATGTTCGCGATCTGGTTCCCAAAGAAGGGGCGGTCGATCCTGATCACGACTTCGCGATGAAATACGAAGTCATTGAACGCAACCAAAAGCATATCCAGGCCATCAGCAAAGCCCTCAAAACCTCAGACACCTTATACCTCGCGACCGACCCGGACCGGGAAGGTGAAGCCATCTCCTGGCATTTGTATGAATTGCTGAAAGATAAAAAGTTGCTGAAAGACAAACCGGTACATCGCGTGGTCTTTCATGAAATTACCAAAAAAGCCGTTACCGAAGCCATTGCCAACCCTGAACAACTCGCCATCAATTTAATCAATGCCCAGCAGGCGCGCCGCGCGCTGGACTACTTAGTCGGCTTTAATTTATCGCCGTTATTATGGAAAAAAATTCGCCGCGGTTTATCGGCTGGCCGCGTGCAAAGCCCGGCATTGCGCATGATTGTTGAGCGTGAACTCGAAATTGAAGTCTTTAAGTCTCGCGAATACTGGACCGTTGATGCCGCGCTAACGGCGCAAGACCAAGCGTTTAAGGCCAAATTGACGCATTTTGACGGCGAAAAACTGACGCAATTCAGCATCGACAACGCAACGCTGGCGGAACGAACCCGGCAGACACTGCTAGCCGTAGCGGATGGGCGCTTGACCGTTGCCAAGCTGGAAAAAAAGCAGCAAAAACGCAACCCGGCACCGCCTTTTATCACATCGACATTGCAACAGGAAGCCGCGCGTAAACTGGGCTTTACGACCAAACGCACGATGATGGTCGCGCAGCAGCTTTATGAAGGCATCGACATAGGCGGCGAAACCGAGGGCCTGATCACTTATATGCGTACCGACTCCGTTAACCTGTCGGTAGAGGCTGTCGAGGAAATACGCGCGCTGATAGCCGAAAACTACGGCATTGAAAACGTGCCTAAAGAACCGCGTTTGTTTAAAACCAAATCAAAAAACGCGCAGGAAGCACATGAAGCGATTCGCCCGACATCGGCGCGGCACTTGCCCGTCCAGATCAAAAACTATCTCAGCGCCGAGCAATACAAGCTTTACGAGCTGATATGGAAGCGCACCATTGCCTGCCAAATGATGCACGCGACATTAAACAGGATAACCGTCGATTTAACTTGCGGCGACGGCAAGCATGTCTTCAGGGCGACCGGCTCGACGATTGCCAAGCCGGGCTTTATGTCGGTCTACCTGGAAGGCAAGGATGACAGCAATGACGGCGATGACAAGGAAAGTTTCCTGCCGGCTATGGAGGAAGGCCGCCCTGTACCGCTTAATGACATCATCGCCGGCCAGCATTTTACCGAGCCGCCACCCCGCTACGGTGAGGCCAGCCTGGTAAAATCCCTGGAAGAACATGGCATTGGCCGTCCGTCAACGTATTCGACGATTATTTCCACGCTGCAAAACCGCGAATATGTCACACTGGATAACAAGCGTTTTTATCCGACCGATGTAGGCCGTATCGTCAACAAATTCCTGACCGAACATTTCACGAAATACGTCGATTACGATTTCACCGCTAACCTCGAAGACGAGCTCGATGCGGTCTCGCGCGGCGAAAAAGACTGGATTCCATTAATGCATGCTTTTTGGAACCCGTTCACGAGTTTGATCCAGCAAAAAGAAGAAAGCGTACAGCGCAAGGATGTCACACAGGAGGCCATAGACGAAACATGCCCTGAATGCGGCAGCCCGCTGTCGATACGCCTGGGACGTAATGGCCGGTTTATCGGCTGCACCCATTATCCCGAATGCTCTTACACCAGAAATTTAAACGATGATGCCGGCGGGGCGGATGAAGCCGACGTCGTGGAAGGGCGCGCTTGTCCGCTATGCGCATCGCCGCTGGTACTTAAAACCGGCCGTTACGGCAAATTTATCGGTTGCAGCGCCTATCCCAAATGCCGTCATATCGAGCCGCTGGAAAAGCCCCTGGACACGGGGGTGGAATGCCCTCAGTGCAAAACCGGCAGCATACTCAAGCGTAAATCCAGGACAGGTAAAATCTTTTATTCCTGCTCGGGATACCCGAAATGCGATTATGCACTATGGAACGCACCGGTAAAGGAAAACTGCCCGGCTTGTGACTGGCCCATCCTGACGGTAAAGACAACCAAGCGGCATGGCGCGGAAAAAGTCTGCCCGCAAAAAGACTGTAAATACGCAACGCCTTATGAAGGTGATCCGGCTGATGCGGATGGCCCTAAAGAATCCCGTGAGTAATGGCGTGTAAAGTGTCCTGTGGAACCTGGCAGGCTTTTAAAACCTGCCAGGTTTTTTTACGACTTGGATAAGGTTATTTGGTAACTGGAACCGGACCAGGCATGTTGTCCTGTCCGCAAGATTTCACACCGGCTAAACACAGCTACGAAGCTGGAGCTTCGTAGGCCGCATTCCCAAGCCGGAGCTTGGGAACGAGTAAAGCAAACGAGCAAATTACGTTATTGGTCTATTTTCAAAGCCAGGAAGGCCGGGCTGCCGCGGCGCTGTATCAGCACAGCAACCGATTTGCCGACCGGCAGGTCTTTGACGATCTTATCAAAATCATCCGTGCCATGGATAACATGGTTCTGTATACGCAAGATCACATCGCCGCGTTGTATACCCGCATCTTTACCCGCGCCTTTGGAAATGTCCTGGACCAGTATGCCGCCATGCGGCAATTGTAACGATTCCCGTTGCTCGTCGGTCAGCTCCGTCACCTTGATAGCCAACTTATTGGCGGGTTTAAGGTCTGTTTTTGCTGCAGCCAGTTTTTCATCCTGCTCAGGCAGCAGGCCAATCTTGAAGTTTATCGTCTTGTTTTCGCCCTGCCTGATGATTTTCAACGTAGCCTCGTCATTGATCGGCGTCATGCCGACCATAGGCGGTAAATCGCCTGACCTTTCGATAGCCTGGCCGTTGAATTCGGTAATAATATCGCCGATCTGCAACTCCGCTTTTTCTGCGGGACTGCCCGGTACGACTTTGGAGACCAGCGCACCCTGAGGCTTTTTCATGCCGAATGATTCCGCCAGTTCCCGCGTCACATCCTGGATTTGTACGCCCAGCCAGCCATGCGCGGCTTTACCGTGGGCTTTGATTTGGTCGACCACATTCATCGCGACATCCATCGGAATAGCGAACGAGAGCCCCATAAAACCGCCGGTGCGACTGTAAATCTGCGAATTAATACCGACGACCTTGCCGTCCATGTTAAACAGTGGCCCGCCTGAATTGCCCGGATTAATCGCGACATCGGTTTGTATGAACGGCACATAATTGCCGCCCGGCAGGCTGCGGCCTTTCGCGCTGACGATGCCGGCCGTTACCGATTGCTCGAAGCCGAACGGCGAACCGATGGCCAATACCCATTCGCCAACCTGCAATTGCTGTGGCGAGCCAATCGCCACGGCAGGCAAATGCGTCGCCTCGACCTTTAACAAGGCAATATCGGTACGCGCATCGGAACCGATAAGCTTGGCGACTAATTCCCGCCGGTCGGTCAACCTGACAATAATTTCATCGGCGTCTTTGACAACATGATGATTGGTTAAAACGTAGCCGTCCTCTGACACGATAAAGCCCGAGCCTAGTGACTGCGTATCGCCGGAACCGAACTCATCGTCGCCACCGCCGCCGTCCGGGTTATTGTAAAAATGCTTGAACAGCTCTTCCATTTCAGGCGGTATGCCTTCGGGCAACTGCGGTTCCTTAAGCGATTCGTCAGGTTCGGCTTTTGCCTTTTGTGTCGTGCTGATGTTAACCACCGCCGTGCCGTTGGTTTTTACCATTTCGGTAAAATCAGGCAATTGCGCATAAGCATTTTGATACAACAAGGCCAGCAGGAAAACACAGCAACTCAGCTTTTTGAGCATAAAATCTCCTTAAAAAATTAATAAAACTATAGGCTTACGGATGGGTAACGCAGTCCGGCTCAGTCACCGCTTTCTCGGAGCATGACGCCTTCAGCGATTAACTTGACTGTTTCCGCAGGGACTTCACCCATGACGGTGAGTTCAAATTTGCCTAATGTCCGGCTATAAAAATTGACCGCACCGACAGATTGAACGCTTTTTGAGCTATTGGTTTCCGATTGAATGGCATTGTTTTTATGCTCCATATAAACGGAAACCGACGCCAGCCCGTCACTGAGCAACAGGTGGTCAACAGGTTGCCCGGAATTATGCATGGGCCTGCGGGTAAAAAATATTTCCTTAAAGCCTTGCGGAAGCCGGGATGCGGTAAATCCCGCCTGATTCGAGGATTGCGCCTGGAGTTTGTAAATAGCCTGTACCGGGTTGTTGGCGTCCGCTTTTCTAACATCAACAAAGGGGAGCTTGTCAGTCACTTCCAGTTCGGTGAAAACCAGTTGTTCGAGTCCTTTATCTAAAAAAGCGCTATCCAGAAGATCATAAACAACGACTTTAAGCGGTAAAAAATGTTGCTTGCTTAACCAAAGCTTTCTTGCATACCTTAAATTGTCCTTCGGGCTTATCGCGATCACATAAGCCGGCAACATCGCGATATTTTCTTCACCCACCACATCAATGTTGTAAATAGCATCCAGCTCATCGAGGTTTTTAGGCAGGTCAACCAGGAACGACCGCTCAAAAGGCCGGTGATCGACGACAAGCTGTTGCGTCGCCTTATATAGGCAACTGACTTTACCTGCATCCCTGATAACTTCCCGCAATGGGGAATTTAATGACAGCAGGCGCTCCTGCTCGACCCCGTTATCGGCGGCATGGAAATATTTCATCGGTTCCAGCTTACCATTTCTGAGAAAAGCGACCGTGCCCTGGTAATTCAAGACCTGCATGGCCTGGGTCATTTTCAGTAAGAGTTGTTTACCCGATTGAGCCTCGACGGATTCAGGGCGAGATATTCCAGAATCTTTCCCTAAAACCTTGCCGGTCGATAAGATGCCTGTTGATAAGAAAAGCAGGACAAGAAAAAAACACTTGATCACGGTCATTTTTGGCGGTAAGCCGTTACCCGGCCCAATGGTGCAAGATCAGACTCGCCATTGGTATATACACTGCTGTTGTGAGCCTGAAGATAGTCATTGATACGCTTGTTGAGCGGGTACTGCGCCCCGGCCTGCGCAGACTGATGCGCATAAGTAATGGGCTTTGGCGCCTGTACGGCGTGTTGCCGGGCAAGCTGCAACGCTGACGGCCGGCTTATGCGCCCAGCCGGGTCATTGGCACCGCGTACAGCGAGCACGGCAATAACGGCAACCGATGCGGCCAACGCCAGTAATTTATTGCGGGAAATAACGGCCGGCTTACGGCCAGGTAATAAATGAAAGGGTTCCTGTTGAATTTGCGCGGATATTTTTGCTGAAAAATCGGCTTTGACGGTTAAAAACTCATGGGTCTTTAGCGCGTGGCTTATCGTTTCGTAACGATTTCGGGTGTTTGCCATGTCAGCATCCCATTGCATTTTTTGCAATAAATCCAACGCGTCGTCAACATCCAGATCATCATCAAGAAATTGGGAAATTTTTTGATTTAACGCTTTATTCATCGAAAATCACCGTGTTCGAGCAAGGGGTTTAATTTACTATCAATGGCCTCACGCGCCCTGAAAATGCGCGATCGTACCGTTCCAACCGGGCAATCCATTGCTTCGGCAATTTCTTCATAACTCATACCTTCAAATTCACGCAGCATAATGGCCATGCGCATTTCTTCAGGTAACGAATCGATTGCCGATTTAATTGTGTCAACTATGTCTTGATTGAGTAGCAGTCTTTCGGGAGTTTCCATGCCCTGCAATTGCGGGGCATTTTCAAAGACTTCCGCATCCTGTATATCCACCTCGTAATTGGAATTTCTTCTTGATCGGGATACCAGATAGTTTTTTGCTGTATTGATCGCTATGCGATATAGCCAGGTGTAAAAAGCAGAGTCGCCCCTGAAACTGCCTAGCGCTCGGTAGGCTTTAATGAAAGCTTCCTGGGCGACATCCTGGGCTTCGCTGGGATCTTTGAGGTAACGATTAACCAACTGAATAATCTTGTGCTGGTATTTAAGCACCAACAGATCATAAGCCTTCTTATCGCCCTGTTGCACACGCAACACCAGCTCTTCATCTAGTTGTTCGCTAGTCCTGGTTTGACTGTTCACTACTGCTCTTTAATGGTGGGGTAGACAGGATTAAACGGGATAAGTTCTTTTGTTACAGAATTGTGTTATCGCTTTAAAAAGCGGTATTATCGCCAATCTATGATAACTAAGCCACCATCGTGTGTGCTAAATAAAACCTTTTGTCTTCCTCTATGCCTTATTCAAAAAATTATGACGTTCTTATCATCGGCAGTGGCGGCGCCGGCCTGAGTTTAGCACTGAATATGCCGGCTTCGGTGCGGGTTGCCGTATTGTCGAAATTCGCATTAACCGCCGGCAGCACCTATTATGCCCAAGGCGGCATATCGGCCGTTTTTGATGCCGAAGATTCGATTGAATCCCATATAGAGGATACGCTGGATGCCGGGGCCGGCTTGTGTAATCCCGATATTGTCAGGCTTACCGTAACCCAGGGCAAAAGCTCAATAGAATGGTTGCGGCAACAAGGCGTCGCTTTTACCGAAGAGCAAACGGCAACGGGAGAAAAAATACTGCACCTTAACCGGGAGGGCGGGCATTCACACCGGCGCATCGTGCATACCGCCGACGCTACGGGCAAGGCTGTTTCATTATCGCTCATCGACCGCGCCCGCGAACATGCCAATATCGAATTACTCGAACATCATAACGTTATCGAGCTAATCACTACGCCAACGGCAAATCATGCGGGCAAGAAAATTATCGGCGCGTATGTGCTCGATTCGCAACGGCAAAAAGTCAAGACGATGACGTCAAAAGTGGTCGTGCTGGCTACCGGCGGGGCCAGCAAGGTCTATCTTTACAGCACCAACCCGCAAAGCGCGACAGGCGACGGCATTGCCTTGGCATGGCGCGCGGGCTGCCGTATCAGCAATATGGAATTCATGCAATTCCACCCGACCTGCCTGTATCATCCGAAGGCGCAGTCTTTTTTGATCAGTGAAGCGGTAAGAGGCGAAGGCGGCAAGTTAATCCTGCCGGATGGCTCGCCGTTTATGCAGGATTTTGATCCGCGCGCCGAATTGGCCCCGCGCGATATAGTCGCGAGGGCGATAGACCACGAAATCAAAAAACGCGGCATAGACTGTGTTTACCTCGACATCAGCCATAAGCCGGAAGCGTTCATTCTTGAACACTTTCCTACGATCCATAGAAAATGTCTTAAATTCGGTATCGATATTACCAAACAGCCGATTCCTGTCGTGCCGTCCGCGCATTACACCTGCGGCGGTGTTTTGACCGACAGCTATGCGCGCACCGATATTGCCAACCTGTATGCGATAGGCGAAGTGGCCAGCACCGGCCTGCACGGCGCTAATCGCATGGCCAGCAATTCATTGCTCGAATGCCTGGTGTTTGCCGAGCGCGCCGGGATTGATATTTTGCAGAAACTCCCGGCGATTGCAGCGCCGCCGGATGTGCCGGAATGGGATGACTCGCAGGTCAGCGACTCGGATGAGGAGGTCGTTGTTTCGCACAACTGGGACGAATTACGCCACTTCATGTGGGACTATGTCGGCATTGTAAGGACCGATAAACGCCTGCATCGCGCGATGAGCCGCGTGGAATTGCTGAAAAGCGAAATTGCCGAATACTACAGTAATTTCCGCGTGACCAGCGATTTGCTGGAATTGCGTAACCTTGTTATTGTTGCCGAATTGATCATTCGCTGCGCCCAGCAGCGCAAGGAAAGCAGGGGCCTGCATTACACGCTGGATTACCCGGATGTCGATAACAGCAAACCGCCGCAAAATACGATATTGATCCCTTGACGGGCGGTTATCAGAACGAAAAGAAGACAACCGCATAGGCCATGCCTATAGCCATCGCAACGAACTTGATTTTATTGATTAATGTCAGGCTTTGCCAGTATAGGCGGATGCGTGTCTTATGCCATACCCATGCCGCGAGCAGGTTTTCCCGTAATCGGTAATAAAGCTTGGGCAGGAGCAGATACAGGCGATAACCTATGAGAGCGGCAACAGACATCATGATATAGAAAACGATAACCTGGGTGGTATGCAGGTCCGTTTCGAAAAGATGTTCGACAATATGATCAAGACCGGACTCTGTTCCCTCAAACAAAATATCAAGGAGTTCAACAAATAACTCCCATAAGATATGGAGCAGCTCAAATAATAAACCGATGACCTCACCAGGCATGACGATAATAATGAAAATGCCGATAGCCGCCAGTCCCTTGACAAGTCTTCGATAAACCAGTGAATTCATTCGTAGTCCGCTAATTAAAAGTATTCAGCTCACGGTGTACACGGCCCGAGTATAGTCGATATGCCATAGCGTGTACATTTCATCACATTCACATCCGGCGGCTCAAGCCGCCCATAGCCGCGCATTCCTGAACATCCGCATCCACGCGCCATAGTCGCCCCAATGATCGGGATGCCAAGAGTTTTGCAAGGTCCTGAAACAACGCTCAGGATGCGGCATCATGATCGTAAAACGCCCGTCCGCCGTCGTCAGGCCGGTAATACCCAGCGGCGAGCCGTTGGGGTTGGCCGGGAATGCCGTGGTTTTGGCGCCGTAGTTATCGATATAACACAAGGCCACGGCCCCAGCGTCAACAGCGGCTTGTGGATCAAAAGCAGCCTGTGGATCAAAAACAAAATCAGCACGGCCTTCGCCATGAGCGACAACGACCGGCAGTTTTGAACCCACCATGTCCTTGAAGAAAATGGATGGCGACGGCTGCACCTCAACCATCGCAACCCTGGCTTCAAACTGTTCGGAGGTATTGCGTAGAAAGCGCGGCCAGTGTTCGGCGCCGGGAATCATGTCCTTTAATCCCGACAACATCTGGCAACCGTTGCAAACACCCAGCCCGAAGGTGTCGGCGCGGTTAAAGAAGGCCGCGAATTCGTCCCTGGCGCGGGCGTTAAACAGGATGGATTTTGCCCAGCCGCCGCCTGCGCCCAGCACATCGCCGTATGAGAAACCGCCACAAGCGACGAGACCGGTAAAATCAGCCAGGCTTACGCGGCCAGCAATAATATCGCTCATGTGCACGTCGATGCCGGCAAACCCGGCACGGTCGAATGCCGCCGCCATTTCGACATGCCCGTTGACGCCCTGCTCGCGCAGGATAGCAACTTTCGGCCGCCGCACCGAAACAAAAGCCGCCGTGACATCATCATTGACATCGAAGCTTAGCTCAGCATGCAAGCCGGGGTCGCTGTCATCGGCAATGCGTTCAAACTGTTGCCTCGCACAATCGGGATTATCGCGCAAAGCCTGCATCCGGTAGCTGACTTCAGACCACGTTGTTTGCAGTTCGGCGCGGCTTGCCGAATAAATCACAGCGCCGGCATAAGTCACGGTGAGTTGCTGCCGGCCGCTGACGACATGGCCGATCGGGTGCACGCAATCGACTAAGCCCGCGTGCGTTAATACGCTCATGACGTCCGCGCAATCCTCTGCACGCACCTGCAGTACCGCACCCAGTTCCTCGTTGAACAGTACGCCTAGCGCATTATCGCCGAGCGTATCGAGATTTAACGCAAGACCTTGTCGGCCGGCAAACAGCATTTCCGCGACGGTAGCCAATAAGCCGCCATCGGAACGGTCATGGTAGGCGAGTATCTGCCCGCGATGGTTCAGCGTTTGCACGACTTCGAAAAAGGCTTTTAATAAGGCCGGGTCGTCGAGGTCCGGGCAATCGTTACCGAGTTGCCCGTAAACCTGCGCCAATACCGAGCCGCCCAGGCGGTTTTTACCGGCGCCCAGGTCCAGCAACAATAATACGCTGCCGTCAACGGCCTGTAACTGCGGCGTCAAGGTCTTGGCGATGTCGAGCACCGGCGCGAAAGCGGTGACAACCAGCGACAACGGCGCGGTCATGGTTTTTTGGCCGGCGTCGTCCTGCCAGACGGTTTTCATCGATAACGAGTCTTTACCGACCGGTATCGCAATGCCCAAGGCAGGGCATAATTCCATGCCGACCGCCTTGACGGTATCGAACAGCGCGGCGTCTTCGCCCGGAACGCCAGCCGCCGCCATCCAGTTCGCCGACAATTTGATGTCCCGCAATGAATCGATGCGCGCGGCGGCGAGATTGGTGATCGCTTCGGCTATCGCGATGCGCCCTGACGCCGGCGCATCGATCAGCGCCAGCGGTGCGCGCTCGCCCATCGCCATCGCTTCGCCGGTACGCGCGTAAAATCCCGATGCGGTGACGGCGACATCGGCGACAGGCACTTGCCAGGGACCGACCATCTGGTCGCGCGCAACCAGGCCGGTGACGGAACGGTCGCCGATATGGATCAGAAAGCTTTTATCGGCGACGGCGGGAAATGACAAGACGCGCTTGACGGCATCCGCCAGGCTAATATCGCCGAAATCCAGCGCTAGCGTGCAGGGAGTGACATGTTCAGTGTTGCGGTGCATTTTTGGCGGTTTGCCGAATAACACCGACATCGGGATATCCACCGGTTTGTCGTCCAGCAAGGCGTCATTGAGCAATAAATGTTCCGCTTCGGTGGCCTCGCCGATGACGGCATATAAACAATGCTCGCGCTCGCAAAACCCCGCAAACAACGGCAATGATTCCGGCTTGATCGCAACGACATAACGTTCCTGCGCTTCGTTACACCAGATCTGCATCGGCGACATGCCTAAATCGGCATTGTGTACGTTGCGCAGTTCAAAACGGCCGCCGCGCTTACAATCATGGATAATTTCCGGCACTGCGTTGGACAGTCCACCCGCGCCAATATCGTGGATGGAAATAATCGGCGTGTCATCGCCCAAGGCATTGCAATGATTGATGACTTCCTGGCAACGCCGCTGCATTTCCGGGTTTTCGCGCTGCACCGACGCAAAATCGAGCGTTTCGGAACCGCTGCCCGAGGCCTGCGAGGATGCCGCGCCGCCG
>SCST01000870.1 GCA_004299465.1 Methylovulum sp.
TTCAGGAATTTCTTTGAGAACTTTCACGACATCGCCGACCGTCTCGGCTTGTTTCTTTGCAAAAAGCTTCTCCAGAAAGTCGTAGATCAGGTTGTCCGTGATGGTATGCGTGCACATAACAGCAAGATGCAAAAGGCGCGCGGCATCCACGGCCTGATTGTGATTTCTTGGGCTTATGACCCGTTGCACTTCGCTTATGCGATCATGCATGAGACCCTCGGCAATGTTAATCGGCACGCCATATTTTGCCATGAGATCTGCCTGAAGATCCATAACTTCATGGAGCGCCGCGTATGGAGCTCCCACCGGATGATGAGCAAGAAGGAGGTCAATGGTCTTTTTGTGCTTTTGGTTAAGGACATCGGCTAGCACGACCTCTGCCGACGTTATGTCAATGCCGGCAAGAACTTTGTCAACCTTACGTCCTGGGTCGCCAAGGAGTACGCGGGAATCGCTGTAGGGATTTCTCAAATCCTCAAGATCGTATTCTTCTTTCTTGGATATGGAAAGCTCGTCGTACTCGGCCTTACGCCGTGCGAGCATCTTTTTGACGCCGTCTTCTCCCCTGGGATCTGCATGGATTCCCATTTCAATAGCAAGTTGATAAATTTGAGAAAGTGTCATCATGGGAGGTTTTAAAGTTTCTCCGCTAACGTAAATCCTTTCTTGGTGTAGAATTGATCAAACGAAAAAATAGCGTCCGCTTCATGCTCTTCTGCTATAGCCGCAACAACACAATCAAATAATGTATTCTTCTTACTCGTCGTCGGATTAAAATATTTTAGTGCTTTCGTTAACGTTTGTTTACTGACCTCAACGACGGTAAATGCAGAATCGGTCATCATCTGAGCTACTTCATACGCGTCTGCTGTACTATGTAATACTCTTTGCATATGGGCGTTAGCCTCGAGGATAGCAGTAACGGGATAAAGCACTTGCGCTTTCAGTTCAAGAAGTTTCTGGGATATTTCCATCGATTTCTGGTGATGGGGATCTTTAGCATCTGTTTGTCCAATTATCGCGTCAGCATCAACAATAATCACGGGCTGTCTACTCATCGATACTCCAATCCTTTCCCCATAATAGTTCATCCATTCGGGAGCTGTCGTGAACACCCCTAAAACGAGATTTTTTGCCGATTTCTGCTAGCTTCATAAGTGTTTCCGCGCCACCGGCGCTTTGCTTTCCCATCACATGTAATCCTGTCTGAATAGCAGTTCGTATAACATCTGCTTTACTTTTCTTTTGCTCTTTGGCAGTCATATTGATCTTTTGTTCAAGTAATTCGGGAATATAAAGGTACGTTTT
>SCST01000253.1 GCA_004299465.1 Methylovulum sp.
GCAAAATTGACGCCATCGTCGAGTCGTTCAGGAAGCGCTTTGAATTGCTCCATATCAAAGTGGGTTTTACCGGTAATGCCAGGGCCAGGGACTACGGCATAGGCTTTGCGCAAGGCAGGATTATCGCCTTTCCCGACGATGATTGCGCCTACGATAACGATGTCCTCGAAAAAGTCGTAGCCGAATTTGTACGGCGCAAACAGCTCGCGATCCTGGTTGCAGGTTCCTATGATTTTGCATCCAGCCGCTTCAGCATAGGCGTTAACAGTCGCAAAGCCCAGTATTTCTCGCGCTTCAAGATGATGGGGGTCGAGTTTACGCAGTTTTTTGACCTTAACAGGGTCGACAGGCAGCAATTTTATTTCGATCACGACTTCGGGATCGGTTCCAAATATTCGGGTGGCGAGGGCTTTGAACTTTTGTATCGTTTGCTTCGTGTCGGCAGCACGGCGTTTTATACGCCGGGAATAAAGATTTATCACCCGGACAAGGATCACTACAAGCTCGGAACCGGAAGAATGCTGATGTATTCGACCGGGGTTGGGGCTTATATCCGCAAGTTCGCCAACCAACGCGATGTGTTCATGCTGTATTACATCGTGCGCAAGATGCTGGTCGCCCCCGTCTTCAAAATGATGCTGGCGGTAATTTTATTGAACCCGAAAAGACTGGCTTATTGCTTTTACAACCTGGTCGGTGTCTGGCGGGGGTTTTTGGTATATGGCAGATGACAAGTTGATTAATTGATTCACGAAAATCACGAAAGACACGAAAAAAACAACCGAAAGAACATGATATAGGGCTTTTCGTGCTTTTCGTGTCTTTCGTGGACGATTCATTTGGGGGATCCATTATGGGAAACCACCCTACAGTCTTTATTTATTCACAAACAATTTCAGGAGAAATGCAATGGATATAGGTATTGTCACTACGCATATAGCGCCGGCTAAAGGTTACGGCGGCGTGTCCGTCACCGCCGGTGTGTTGACGAAGGCCTGGGCGGAACGCGGGCATAAGATGGCCTTGGTCGCGTCCGACGAGTCGATGACCGGTCGCTTAAAACCCCAGGATGTACAGCTTGGCGAACAGGTGGAAGTCAGGCTTTATCGATGTTATGGGTTCAGGCGTTGGGGCTTCGGGCTGGGGGCTATCCCCAAGCTATTTAAACTCTGCCTGCAAGCGCCGGTAGTCTATATCCACGGCATCGCGACCTGGCCGTCTACGCTGGCCGCCGTTTTTTGCTGTTTATTAGGAAAACCGTTCATGGTGGCGGTGCATGGCGGCTTAATGCCCGAGCATGTCGCGCTGATCCGGCGGCGGAAACCGCATAAATGGCTATACTACCAATGGCTGACCCTGCCGACCCTGCGCCGGGCTATCGCCGTGCATTGTACCAGCGATACCGAGATAGAAGGGGTGCGTAACGTGCTTGGCGAAAACGCCCGCATCCTGCTGGTCCCGAACGGTATCGACAGCCGCGATATTCAGGTAGCCCCGTATCCTGACGGTGCCGGCATGCAGCTATGCTTCCTGGGGCATGTCCAGCAGGAAAAGGGCATTAATGCCTTTATCAGGGCCTGGTTGCAAGTGCGCAGGCCGGAAGATCATTTGGTGGTCGCCGGCCGTAGCGTGGACGGTGCTTATTTCGAAGCGTTCCAGGCGCTGGTTGAACAGGCCCAGGGCGCTATCAGTTACCGGGGTTACCTGGAGCGCGGCGAAGTGATGGAGGTGCTGGCGGCCAGCCATTTCCTG
>SCST01000254.1 GCA_004299465.1 Methylovulum sp.
AGTGAAACCGCTTAGCGCCGATGATAGTGTGGCAGTTTGCCATGCGAAAGTAGGGAATTGCCAAGCGCTTAAATACGAAAGCCCGCCCAGTTTTACTGCGCGGGCTTTTTTTATGCGCGATAGTGTTGACAAATAGGCGGCTCATGACGGAAACTAGCGCCTCTTTTGTTACCTAAAGGTTGGTGTCGTATGAAAAACGTATTGTTTTTATTGATGTTATTTTCAGCTAATGTCTTCGCAACGCCTGTCAATATTAATGCGGCGGATGCTCAAACAATTGCTGATTCGCTGAGCAATATCGGCTTGAAAAAAGCCGAAGCGATTGTCGCTTACCGAAACAAAAATGGCGCATTTAAAAGTGTTGATGAATTAGGTGAAGTTTCTGGTATTGGCGATAAAACCATTGAGAAAAATAAGATGGATATTTTACTGGCTGATCCTGCTTCCGCTACTGCTGTCAGCACAGGTGAACCCGCAGATAAACCGATTAAGAAAAAATAAAATTACTTTTGCCATAAGCCATGTTATTTTCAATATTTATCAATAACATGGCGTGCTTTGCGAGCATTGTGTAGATACGTATTGAGAGAAGAGTAGGGAAGCTCTTCTCTACCTCGCGCTTATTCTCATCAGTTACAACACGTCGAGTTTCGCATAAGCGAGCATCAGCCACTTAACGCCAGCGGCTTTTTCCCCTTTTGGTGCGCAGTTAAAGTTAATTTGGACTCTTTCCTGCGCGCCTTCGCCTTCTATTTGCAATATGATGCCTTCACCGAATTTAGCATGGCCTACCCTTTGCCCGTGTTTATAGCGTCCGATTGCTTGTAGGGATTCCTTTTTCGGCTTTATTGTTGTTACCGGCTGGTTGACATGGCTACGCATCCTGATTTCCTGCATGCATTCGGCAGGAATCTCGCGTAAGAAACGAGAGGGTCGTGGATAGGTTTCGCGTCCGTAAAGCCTCCTGGATTCTGCATAGCTCAAATATAATTGCTGCATTGCCCGGGTTATACCGACATAGCAGAGTCTGCGTTCTTCTTCCAGGCGTCCCGCATCGTCAAGCGATTGCTGGGATGGAAACAGGCCTTCCTCCATACCGACTAAAAAAACCAGTTTGAATTCCAAGCCTTTTGCTGAATGCAAGGTCATTAGTTGCACGCAGTCGTCAAAATCATCGCCTTGCATATCGCCGGACTCCAGTGTTGCAAAGCTAAGGAACATATCCAATTCGCCCAGGTATTCTTCGTTTTCTTGGTCAAACACGAAAGACCGGGCGGCGTTGACCAATTCTTCGAGGTTTTCTACTTTTTCCTCGCCGTTATCAATTTTGGCTTTCTGATAAAATTCAATCAAGCCGCTTTTTTCGATAGTTAGTTTTACTTTTTCGTAAAGTTCCAGGCCTTCTGACTGCTCAGTCACACATTTAATCAGATGTAGAAAGCCGCTTAGCGCATTGCTGGCTCTTGCCGATAACTGCCGCCGATTAATCAGGTCGATGGCGGCGGTCCACAGGGAAATGCCGTGCTCCTGCGCAATAGCGCGTATGTCGTCTATTGTTTTTGTGCCAATGCCGCGAGTCGGGGTATTGATGATGCGTTCAAATGAGGCGTCATCGTCACGATTGGTCATTAGCCGCAAGTAGGCCAGCGCAGTTTTAATTTCCGCCCGGTCAAAAAATCGCAAACCGCCATAAACCCGGTACGGTATGCCGGCGGTCATCAGTTTTTCTTCAAACTGGCGGGACTGGGCGTTGGAGCGGTACAGGATGGCGACATCATTACAGGAGCCGTTTTTGCCGATCCAGGCCCGGATGCGTTCAACAACAAAATAAGCTTCGTCTTGTTCATTAAAGGCGGCATATAGCGAGAGCAATTCACCGGCGCCGGAATCCGTCCATAATTCCTTGCCCATGCGGCCTTCATTAACGCTGATGATGTTATTGGCCGCTTTAAGGATATTGCCGGTCGAACGGTAATTTTGCTCCAGCTTGATGACTTGATGATTAGCGTAGTGCCGTTGAAAATTATAGATATTTTCTATTTTTGCACCGCGCCAACCGTAAATGGACTGGTCGTCATCGCCTACGACAAACAGGTTATCGCTGTCCCTGGTTAACAGTCGTAACCACGCGTATTGTATCGTGTTGGTGTCCTGGAACTCATCGACATGCACTTGCCTGAAGCGTTGCCGATAAAAGTCCAGCACGTCGGGATTGTCGCGTAGCAATTCATGCGCCCTGAGCAGCAATTCGGCAAAATCGACCAGGCCGGCTTGGTCACATTGCTGTTCATAAGCTCGATATATCGCCAGCATTTGCTGTTGATAGATGTCGCGTGTTTCAATAGTATGCTTAGCCCTGACGCCTTCGTCTTTCTGTGCGTTAATATGCCATTGTACTTGCCGTGGCGGCCATTTATCTTCAGCAAGGTTAAGCGCGTTCAACAAGCGTTTGATTACTCTTAATTGGTCAGCAGAGTCCATGACCTGAAAGGTTTCCGGTAATTTCGCCTGTTTTGCATGTCGCCGGAGGAGCCGATGCGCTATGCCGTGAAAAGTCCCTATCCACATGGCGTGGGCGGGGATATCGAGTAATTCCTCAATTCTGTTGCGCATTTCCTTTGCGGCTTTATTGGTAAACGTAACGGCCAGGATGCTATGCGGAGACAGGTTTTCCACCTGGATTTGCCAGGCTATCCTATGCACCAGGACACGGGTTTTGCCGCTGCCGGCCCCTGCCAGAACCAGCATGGCTTGTGACGGGGCGGTGACGGCTTTACGCTGGGCGTCATTTAAAGGGTCTATAATTTTGGTAATATCCATCTGTTATATCTATCTATTATCGCTTGCACATTTTTTGGAGCTGTGTATAGTTGCTCACGCTCACTCGAGCTGCAACATGTTGCTTTGCCAAAGATAATAACTACTACACAGAGAGAGGATTTAAGATGAATTTTGATTTTAAGCGTATGATTAAATTTGAACACAATGTTTGCGAAAAAGAAAAAAAGTATCGCATGTATGCGGGTGCCGCATTGATTGTGATTTCAATTTTCACGGCATCCATTATCTTATTAGTGGTTGGCCTGATCCTGGTTGGAACCGGTTTTTCCGGCTGGTGCCCTGTATATTCAGGTCTTAACAAAAATACCTGCACCGAAGCCGTTGCTGAAGAAGCCGGTTCTGAAGACAACGCTGCAAACAGTTAATTCAATGGGAGGCTACAAGGATGTAGTTCTCA
>SCST01000255.1 GCA_004299465.1 Methylovulum sp.
CCTTCAACTTATTTAAAGTTGAAGGCGCCTAGGTGGAAACGGCCATCAGGCAATTAGGCGAACGTTTTTATACCGGAAAAGTTCCCGGCAATCCCACTTTGCTCTTTGATGCCTGAGTAGAGGTTTAAAAGTTGAGCTTTGCGTATTTAGATATAATGTAAACACATTCTGACCCAAACTGACACAGGTAACTTTATGACATTAGCATCCGACACTTTAACGGCTTTACAACACTATCTTAAAACCCAAGTCGCCCGGATAACAGCCAGCGAATTTTATCAAAACTTGTTGCTTATGCCGTTTTTCAAACGCTGGGCCATCCTGTCGGGACTGTTTTTATTATCACAGTTGTTGGTGTTTGGCAGTTTATATTTGCTGTTTGGCAAGATTGTCGTTATCGGCTTTTTTGCCAGCATATTGGCCGGATTAGCGACAGGTGTCGGCGCTCTGCCTGCGCTGTTTTTTAAAAATATTTCCAATAACCTGTTTAACAGCATGCTGGGCGCGGCGGCCGGGGTGATGCTGGCGGCGACGGCATTTTCATTGCTGGTTCCGGGCATGGCGTATGCCAATTTGCTCTGGGCGGGTAAAGGCATCTATATTGTTTCGGCAGGCATGTTAATCGGTGCCTTGTTCCTGCATTTTGCCGACCGCCAGTTGCCTCATGTACATTTTGACAGCGTCTCAGACAAGCACCTGATGTCATTAAATAAAATATGGTTGTTTATTATCGCAATTACTATTCATAACTTTCCCGAAGGCATGTCGGTAGGTGTCAGTTTTGGTTCGGGAGACATGAAAAATGGTGTTGTCCTCGCGGTTGCTATTGCCCTGCAGAATATTCCCGAGGGTTTGGCGGTGGCTTTGCCTTTGGTGGGCCTGGGCTATAACAAATGGCGGGCGGTCGGTATTGCCACGGTGACCGGCCTGGTTGAACCCGTCGGCGGTTTGTTGGGAATTACCATGGTTACGGTTTTCCAGCCTATTTTGCCGGTAGCAATGGGATTTGCCGCAGGTGCGATGCTGTTTGTGATCAGCGAGGAGATTATTCCTGAAACGCATGCCGATGGCCGCTCGCGCTACGCGACATTCGCTTTAATGCTGGGCTTTATTATTATGATGGTACTGGACAATATGCTGGGTTGAGGCATGTTCTTGGAAACTACTGAATACACGATCGACCAGGGATAAAGATGGATCATTTATTAAGCCAGTTAGAGCACTGGTTAACATTGGGCATGATAAGTTTTTCACAGGATTTATCCAATTTATCGCAACAGTTTGTGCGGTTACTGGATAAAGGCGGCTTGCCCGAACTGTCGGTAACCGCAGTAACCAGCTTTGCATTGATTATTGCCGCTGAAATGGGCGATAAAAGCCAGTTGGTCTGTATGACGCTGGCTTCCCGGCATAAGGCCATGCCGGTGATGTTGGGCGCTGTCGCGGCTTTTGCTTTGTTAAATACCTTGGCGGTTATTTTTGGCGCCGCTATTGCCGATTGGTTGCCGGATACTGCCGTCGCAATAACCGTTTCTTTTTTGTTTGCCGCTTTTGGTATCCATTCCTTACGCGCAAAAGAGGAGGAAGATGAGACGGTTAAGGAAAAAACGGGGCACGGTGTTTTCTTTACCACGTTGTTATTGATCACCGTCGCTGAATTCGGTGATAAAACACAGCTTGCCGTCGTCGCATTAAGCAGTACCGCCGTGCCTGTCGCCGTGTGGTTGGGAGCCACGGCGGCATTGGCGACGACATCGGCTCTGGGCATAGTGGCGGGGCGCGCGCTTTTGAAAAAAATACCGCTAATCCTGTTACACAGAATCAGCGGCGTAATTTTCCTGCTATTGTCTGTTGCCGCAGGCTTGCGTGCCTATAGCGACTATACCAATCCATAACAGCGGCATCCATAGATCATCCGCTTATTCCGTAAAAACGCCAAAGTTCATAATCCGTTGGTAGCGGCTTTCCAGGGTATAGTCTATTGACTGCTGCTTGAGTTCTTCGAGATGGCGCAACAAGGTTTCCTTTAAGTTGGCGGCAATGCTGTTAAAGTCCCTGTGGCCGCCGCCCAGGGGTTCCCTGACGACTTCGTCGAGAAAGCCCTGTTCGCGGATACGGTCGGAGGTAATACCCATGGCTTCCGCAGCCAATTGCGATTTGTCTGCGCTTTTCCATAAAATTGAAGCGCAACCTTCCGGGGAAATAACGGAATAGGTGCTGTATTCCAGCATGATCAAGCGGTCGCCTACACCGATCGCCAACGCTCCACCCGAGCCGCCTTCGCCAATAATAGTACAGATAATCGGTGTTTTTAATTTGGCCATTTCAAACAGGTTCTTTGCGATAGCTTCACTTTGTCCGCGCTCTTCAGCGCCGATACCGGGGTAAGCACCTGGGGTGTCAATCAGGCACAGTACCGGCATTTTAAAGCGTTCCGCCATCTTCATGACGCGCAATGCCTTGCGGTAGCCCTCAGGGCGCGGCATACCAAAATTACGGTAAATCTTTTCCTTGGTATCGCGGCCTTTTTGATGGCCGATGACCATTACCGCTTGTCCGTCAAGGCGGGCCAGGCCGCAGACAATCGCCGGGTCGTCAGCGTAAGTCCGGTCGCCATGCAGTTCATGGAAGTCGGTAAACATCAGGTCGATATAGTCCAATGTATAAGGCCTGCCGGGATGCCTCGATAATTGCGAAATCTGCCAATCCGAAAGTTCGGAAAAGATGGTTTCTGTCAGTGCGCGGCTCCTGTCTTCCAGTTGCTTGATAGCATCGGAAATATTAATGTTATTATCAAACTCCACATTGCGGAGTTCTTTAATTTTCGCTTCTAGTTCAGCGATAGGTTGTTCGAAATCAAGAAATTTTAAATCCATGAAGGTGATATGACGAATTAAAGGTAAAGATAAGATTTTATAGAAATTCGCTGGTTAGTTCTAAATAAATTTCTAAATAAATTCCAGAATTCATTGGCGGCATGGTAAATCGTAAGCCATCCCTCGATATTTTTATAGTACACTGCGCGGCTGTTATCTACCGCTGGCCTCCTGGATTTTTCACCATGTTTACAATAACCAAAGAAGTGTATTTTTGTTATGGGCATCGATTAATGAATCATGCCGGAAAATGCCGTAATTTACATGGACATAGCGTTAAAGCGTCGATTTCAATCCAGCAGGAACAGCTTAACGACCAGGGCATGGTCTGTGATTTTGCCGATATTAAGGATTGCGTTGAGGCCTATATCGACCGGTATCTGGACCATAATTTTTTGCTGCATAAAGACGATCCGATCATTCCGGTATTGATTGAAGGCAACGAACAATTTCTCGCGCTTGACGAACATCCCACCGCGGAAGTCTTAAGCAAAATGATCTACCGGCATTTGCAACAATCCGGCTTCAATGTGGCTCAGGTTGCACTCTGGGAAACTGCCAGCGCTTATGCTTGTTATAGTGAAGACTGACGACGGCTATGAGTTTAATTAACCCGGTTAACAAGTCTTTTTGCCTGGAACAGATTTGTGAATCCAATTACCAAAAACTGTTCAAATTAATCCCCAAT
>SCST01000256.1 GCA_004299465.1 Methylovulum sp.
CGCTGGTTAATGCCGTTGACGATGAACGCAGTTGCTGGCTGGGCTGGTCCCTGGGCGTAACCGTTGTGCTGGATATAGCCCGGCGTTATCCCCGGCGTGTTGACGCGCTGGTCTTGTTGGCCGGTAATCCGTGTTTTGTACAGCGACCTTCCGAAAACAGTACAGCGCCGTGGCCGGGTATGAAACCGGCACTGCTGGAGCAGTTTGCCGCGCAATTGGCTGAAAATTGCACGGCGACCCTAGTGCGTTTTTTATTGCTGCAAGTACAGGGTTTGGACGATGCGAAGGGCTTGTTGAAGCAGTTGAAAACTGCCGTGTCCGAATATGCCGCGCCGGATGCCGAAACCTTGCAGGGCGGCTTGAACATTCTGGAACAGACCGACTTGAGGGGCGTATTAGCCGGCATCGACAAACCCGTCTTGGCGTTGCTAGGCGGCAGGGATGCGCTGGTTCCCGCCGCAGCCGGGCCAGCCATGCAGCGGCTATTGCCGGCGCTACAGCTACATTGCATCGACAAAGCGGCGCATGCACCGTTTTTATCGCACAGCGCGGAGGCGGTCGCGATTATTTCCCGTTTTATCGACGAGCGATAATGTTAATCCTTGATAAAGCCAAGCTCCGGCAATCGTTTTCTGCCGCGTCGACGAGCTATGACGGCGTTGCCGGCTTACAGCGCACGGTGGGGAAATCGTTGCTGGCGGCGATTGACACGGCAAACTTAAGCGGCACGGTGCTGGACATCGGCTGCGGCACGGGTTTTTTAACGGGAGGGTTACTGGCGCTATCTCCTGGCTTGTCGGTTATTGCGCTGGATATTGCGTTGCCGATGCTGCAAACAGCACAGCGCAAATTGCCCGGTAACGCCAGTGTGCATTATGTTTGTGCCGATGCAGACGCTTTGCCGCTGGCGGAGCGCAGCATAGACCATGTCTTCTCGAATCTCGCATTGCAGTGGTGCAGCCGTCCTGCTACGGTTTTTAATGAAATTCGGCGCGTGTTAAAGCCGGGTGGGCAATTAGCGTATTCGACGTTCGGCCCGCAGACCTTGCAGGAATTAAAAGCCGCATGGGAACAGGTCGACAGTTACAGCCATGTCAATGAGTTTTATAGGCCGGAAGAGCTTAGGCGTTTTTTGCGGCAGGCGGGATTCATCGATATAAGCATTGACAGTCAAAGCTATCTGCCGTGCTATGAATCCGTCCCGGCATTGATGCGGGAGTTAAAAGGCATAGGCGCGCATAATGTGCTGGCCGGGCGCAACCGGCATATCACTACGAAAACCGCGATGCACAACATGATCGCCGCTTATCAGCGGGCATGCGCCGGTTCGGCAATTACGGCGACTTTCGATGTCATCACCGTGGCGGCAACGCGATGAACAACGGCTACTTTATCACCGGCACCGATACTGACGCCGGTAAAACCTGGGCGACGATTGCGCTGATGCACTATTTTAAGCAGCAGGGCAAAAGCGTTGCCGGTATGAAGCCGGTTGCCGCCGGTTGCAGGCTGCGGTGCGGGCAACTGCAAAATGACGACGCCTTGCTGATGCAGCAGCATGCGTCAATCCCGGTCGATTACCGTTTAATCAACCCTTACGCCTACGAACTGCCGGTTTCGCCGCATCTTGCCGGCCGGCATGACCCGGTCGACATGCATGCCGTCCTGGCCGGATTCAAGCAGCTAAAAGCCCTGGCCGACATCGTGCTGGTTGAAGGCGCGGGCGGCTGGTATGCGCCGGTCAACCGGCAAGAAGACGTCAGTGACTTGGCGAAAATGCTGGCCTTGCCTGTGATTATCGTCGTCGCGATCCGGCTCGGTTGCATCAATCACGCAAAATTAACCTATCGGGCGGTTCAGCATTCAAGATTGCATTGTGCAGGCTGGATTGCGGCGTGTGTAGACGCGGACATGCTGATGCGTGAAGAGACCATACAGACGATAGCAACAGCGTTGGATACGCCGTTGCTGGGGATATTGCCTTACCTGGAGCGCGCCGATTTCCACCGCTTGGCCGAACAGCTGGCTGGCCTGTAACTAGGCCTAAGGCCAATCGCATCAATCGAGCCGCTTGAATATGATCGTTCACTAATATATAGTCGGGACAATCGCGCCTTTCCGGTGCGATTCAACAAAGACCCACCGTCTGAGGAGATTTTATGTCTGACTATAATAATTATAATTCCCGCCGCCGCTTTCTCGCCCAGTCCAGCCTGGGATTACTCGCTTTCGCAGGTTTGCCAGGTTTGCTCAATGCGATGGAAGGCATGCAGGCGATGCCGAAAATGCCGCCGCGCAAGGCCTCGCCGGATTTCAAGCCGGATGTTGAGATTGAGTTGTTCTGCAAGCAAGCTTCCGTGCCTATCCTGGTTGGCCGGGAGACCAAGGTCATGCAATACAGCGCAAAGCTGTTACAGGGGCCGAAAGAGGCCGTCACGGAGATACCGGGTTCGTACCTGGGGCCGGTTATTCGTTTGCAAAAAGGCCAGAAAGTGCGTATCCATCTGCATAACGGCTTATCGGAAGCAACGGTTACGCACTGGCATGGCTTGCATGTGCCGGCCGAGATGGACGGACATCCGCTGTATGCGATAGATCCCGGCCAAGTATTGGTCTATGAATTTGAAGTGCTTAACCGCGCCGGCATGAACATTTACCATCCGCATCCGCATGAGACGACCGCGAAGCAGGTTTATCACGGTTTGGCCGGCGCGTTGCTGGTTAATGACGATGAAGAAGCCGTGCTTGGATTGCCTTCCGGCGAATACGAAATTCCTGTTGTGATACAGGACCGTCTTTTCGATACCGACAACCAGTTTATTTATGCCCGCGGCATGCATGACCGTATGACCGGTTTTTACGGCGACCGCATACTCGTCAACGGCCGTGCCGACTTTCAAATGGATGTGGACAGCCGGGCATACCGCCTGCGTTTCCTGAACGGCTCGACGGCGCGCATTTACAAACTGGGCTGGGATGACGGCACGCCGATCACCGTGATCGGCGTTGACGGCGGCTTATTGGAAAAGCCGGACATCAAGCCGTATGTCATGCTGGCGCCCGGTGAACGCCTGGATGTCTGGGCGGATTTTTCAGGACGCAGCGAAGGCTCGCAGTTAGTGATGCGCAGCCTGTCTTTTTCCGGCGTGTTGCCGAAAATGGGCATGATGATGCATACCGGCAGCCTGCCTGTCGGCAGTGATTACCCGATCTTTACCGCCCGCGTGGCGCGTAAAGTCAGCGATAGCCCAAAATTGCCGGCGACTTTGTCGAAAATCAAC
The DNA here is from genome assembly GCA_004299465.1 of Methylovulum sp. GTDB lineage: Bacteria > Pseudomonadota > Gammaproteobacteria > Methylococcales > Methylomonadaceae > Methylovulum. Next base: position 3,282 of record SCST01000256.1, read on the forward strand.
CGCTACCAGATTACCGACACCGCCAACCCGAATAAGCCGGTGCCGATCGCTATTTCCGAAGCTCATATGGCGATGCAGTTGAACGGGCGTCCCTATGCCTATAACGATGTGCAGGATTTTGAGCGGATTCCGGTCAATACTATCCAGTTAATGGAAGTTTTCCATGCGCATGGCGGTGGGCATGGTCGGCATGCGACAAGTGACGCGCAGGGTGCAGAGCATCAGGGAGGTATGATGGGCATGGGCGGCATGCGTCACGGTCGAATGGGGGGCGGTATGGGTATGGGCGGCATGGGCGGAGGAATGGGGGGCATGATGATGGCGATGGCGCATCCTATCCATTTTCACGGACAACAGTTCCAGATCGTCAGCCGCAGTATCGATATGGCGACCGGAGACGATTATGCGACGGTGCGCGACGGCTTTATTGACAGCGGCCTGAAGGATACCGTACTGGTGATGCCCGGCGAAACCGTCCGCATTATCAAGCCGTTCCAGGATTTTAAAGGCTTGTTTATGTACCATTGCCATAACCTTGAGCATGAAGACATGGGCATGATGCGCGATTTCCTGGTCGTTTGAGCGAGGCAGCCTGTTTAGGTAACGGGGAATTACACAATGGAACGCAGATGAATAAGATAGACACAGATAATCCAATAAAAACCGTAATTGTCCAGCCACTCGCTAAAGCCATAGACTGTAGGGCGCGCCGCGCGCGCCATCAAAGGAGCCAACACGCTACCCAAGTCGGAGAAGGCGCGCATGGCGCGCCCTACACTTCAGGCTGCTCGATAACAAGTTGAATAGTCACAAAAAATCCGTGTTAATCATAATGATCAGCGCCATCAGCGTTCCATTTCTGCTTACTTCGTGCAGGCAAAGCCTGCACTCCGGGCTATTTCCTTTCCGCTAAATCCATCAATCCCGCATAGCGGTGTCCGGCTTTAATGGTCAAATTGCGCATTTTTATTTCGGCATTATGCAGCAAGGTCTGGCGTAGCGGTTCATCCCGTGCGAGCGATAAAATCGCGTCTACCCAGGCCGATTGTCTCAGTTTAACAACCAAGCCATCCTGCCGGTTGCTGATTATTTCGGCGCAGGCGCTGCCTGGCGAATAAATGCCTACCGCCTTGCAACGGGTGATGTCGAAAAACTTGGTGTATGAGCGCGCCCGGTTGAACGGTATGTCCTGTAACGGGTTCAGCCCGATATGGTAGTTCTGCATGGCAATAAAAGCCTGGTAATTAGGCCATTTCATGGGGTGTATTACGCTGACGCGGGGCAGGTCTTTATAGAGGCGATGGACATGCTGTCCGCCGATGATCTCAAAAACAAGCCGTGCATCGCAGTGCAGGACTTCCGCCAGCACGGGTTGCAGCCAGTGAATATCGGCCTGGTGCGAGGCTGAGCCATGATAAAAAACCCTGAGCAGCTCGGCAGGCGGCGTTACTGCTGACGGCAAGACCAAATGCGCTCGCCATGCCGCATATTTCTGTTGCAGATAAGGTGTCGAGACCCACAAGACCGCTTTTTGCCGGCGCAACCAACGTACCCGCGAAGCAGCCAGGCGCACCAGTTTAAGCTGATAACGCCACGGCATTCCGGCGGAAGCCTCCCTATCCAGCACATCGTCATCCATGAAAAATATCAATGCGCGTAGTTGGCCGCGCACGGATTCCACAAGTTTGATCCAGTTGGGCGGCAGGTAGCGTACGAATACCACGATTGCGCCGGACAATTCATCCTCTGCGGGTAAGTCGGTGAAACTGCAGCGTATTATGTTGCTGCTGTGCGCCCGGATTGCCGGCAATACGAAAAAATCGCTTGAAGGATTAAGTTGTTCCTCGACGACGTAGACGGTCGGTCCGCTATCGGCCGGGCGCTCAGGGGTATTCA
>SCST01000257.1 GCA_004299465.1 Methylovulum sp.
GACGTAATGATGCCGATAGTGTCGGGCAGGGCGGGTAGCGGCTGTTTATGGGTCGCATCGAACAATCCTTCATCGGACAGTTGGCGTTTTAACGCGTCAAAGGCGCGGCGTAACACGCCATCGCCGGCTTCTTCGATAGCTTCTACAATCAACTGGTAATCGCCGCGAGGCTCATACAGGCTGACCTGTGCCGTGACGATGACCTGTTTGCCGTTTTCCGGCTTAACTCCCTGCCTGCGCTGCTGGTTTTTAAACATCGCACACCGTACCTGGGCGTTAGCGTCTTTGAGCGAAAAATACAGATGGCCGGAACTAGGTTGTGCTGTGTTGGAGATTTCCCCTTCAACCAACACCGTCAGGAAGTGGTTGCTCAGTAATTGATTGCTGGCACGGTTAAGCTGGGTAACCGTCATGATGGGGCGTTGTGCAAGGTTTGTTGAAGAAAACATGGCAGTGGTGGATTTAATACAGGATTCGCATAGCGGATAGGTAAAGGATCGAGGCTTTACTGGGCTTGTTAATTACAGTAGTATGGCGATTGAACAGCTTCCAGGTCATTTTATCCAAAAGCACCTGGTTATCTTAACACGCCTCTTTAATTCCTGTTGTTGAAGCCGTTTCAATAACGCATTGAACCTATACATCATGTCCACGAACGAAAACCAGCTCCCGTCAAATTTTATCCGCCAGATTATTGCTAATGATCTTAAAAACAACAAAAACAACGGTAAAGTCGCTACGCGTTTTCCGCCTGAACCGAACGGTTACCTGCATATCGGCCACGCCAAATCGATTTGCCTGAATTTCGGCACCGCTATCGAATATAACGGGACTTGTAATTTGCGTTTTGACGATACCAATCCCGAGAAGGAAAGCGTCGAATATATGGAGTCCATTAAACGGGATGTGCAATGGTTGGGCTTTACCTGGCACGAGTTATGCCATGCCTCGGACTATTTTGAGCAGTTGTACAGCTACGCCGTACAATTGATTGAACAAGGTCAGGCTTATGTTGACAGTTTGTCGTCTGAACAAATCAGGGCTTATCGCGGCACCTTGACCGAGCCGGGCAAGGAAAGCCCGGACAGGAACCGTTCGATAGCCGAAAACCTGGACTTGTTTAAACGCATGCGGGCAGGGGAGTTCGCTGACGGCCAATATGTATTGCGCGCTAAAATCGATATGGCGTCGCCGAATATCAATATGAGGGACCCTGCTATCTACCGGATCCGTCGCGTTCATCACCAGCGCACCGGCAACGATTGGTGTATTTATCCGATGTACGATTACACGCATTGCATCTCCGATGCGCTTGAAGGCATCACGCATTCCTTATGTACGTTGGAATTTGAAGACCATCGCCCGCTGTATGACTGGGTGCTGGACCAATTACAAACGCCGTGCCACCCGCAACAAATAGAATTTGCGCGCTTGCAACTGGAATATACCATCGTCAGCAAGCGCAAGCTTAACCAGCTCGTCACCGAAAAACACGTCAGCGGCTGGGACGATCCGCGGATGCCGACGATTGCCGGTTTGCGCCGTGCCGGTTTTACGCCTAAAGCGATACGTGATTTTTGTGAACGCATCGGGCTGACCAAGCAAAATTCATGGATAGAAATGGGCGTTCTGGAATACTGCATTCGTGAAGATCTCAATGAAAATGCATTGCGCGTGATGGCTGTATTACAACCTTTGCGTGTCGTGATTACCAATTATCCTGATGGTCAAGTCGAGCAGATGGAAATCAGCAATCATCCGCAGCGTCATGAGCTGGGTAAGCGGCAAGTGCCGTTTGCAAAAGTTATCCTGATTGAACAGGACGATTTTGCCGAAGTGCCGCCGCCCAAATACAAGCGTTTGATTGCCGGCGGCGAAGTGCGCCTGCGTGGTTCCTATGTGATCCGGTGTAATGAAGTGATTAAGGATGCCGGCGGCAATATCACCGAACTGCGTTGCAGCTACGATCCCGACACGCTCGGTAAAAACCCGGAAGGCCGTAAAGTGAAGGGGGTTATCCACTGGGTTTCAGAGCAACAGTCGCACCCTGCCGAGGTGCGTTTATATAAGCGTTTGTTTAAAGTGCCGCAGCCGGATAATGAAGAAAACTTTCTCGATGCATTAAATCCTGATTCGCTGGACGTGCTTACCGATTGCCGCGTTGAAGCCGGTTTGGCGAATGCCGATGCGGCAAGCCGTTATCAATTCGAACGCACCGGTTATTTCTGTCTCGATGCGGTAGACAGCTTAGCCGGCAAATTGGTGTTTAACCGGACCGTGACTTTGCGCGATGGCTGGGTGAAAGACTGATGATGGCGGGGTAAACCATGGTAAGACTCTGCTTCATTCGAAGCAGAGCGGTACTAAGGTATCATGAATGGGTGTTGCCGGCGGCGTAACGATTGAACAGCATCACGAGCATATCGCATTCGTCCTGAGTCGGTTTAATCCAGCCCGGTATGCCTAAATCGGCCAGAACTTGTCTTCCCTGGCTGTCCAGGCTCATATCCAGCAAGACGTCGGACAGCGCCGAACCCAGGCCGGCACAATGCGGGGCGACGCTGAACAAATGGAAAGCAAAAGCGGTTTCGCTTTGGTCTATTTCTCGTAAGTTTTTGCGCGTTAGCCCCGATAGGCCCCGGTAGGTGTCGCTTAACATGAAAAGGATGTCGGCGGAGCCTTTCAGCAGCATTTGCAAGGCTTTAATATCATGGCCGGAAAACAGGTATTCCATATTGGACATGGCCGCTTCATTTTCTTCGAGCAGGAACCGGCCCAGTAAATAAACAAAATTATCCGGTGCCGCGGTGACTATTTTACCGCCTTGATATTCCGCTAGCGTTTGGCGCGGGTCATCGGCGCGTACGAGTAAAGTGACTTCGTCGGTTTGGTCGATGGGGCGCAACAGTGGTTGGAAGTTACGTTCCAGCAACAAACGGG
>SCST01000258.1 GCA_004299465.1 Methylovulum sp.
AGGCATACTCCCAATACCCATAAACCAGCCCGTATGAATGAATCACCCACAACACCGCAACAACCCGCCACGCTTTTGTTTGTCGATGACGAACCTAATATTCTAAGATCCTTGCAACGCCTGTTCCGCAGTGCCGACTATATTATCCATACCGCGGAAAGCGGGGCTGCCGCGCTGGAGATTCTGCACCAGCAAGCTGTCGACCTGATCATCTCGGACATGCGCATGCCGCAAATGAACGGCGCAGAATTCCTGGAGCATGCCGCCAATGAGTGGCCGGAAACCATCCGTATTTTGTTAACCGGCTTTGCCGATATCGAATCAACGATAGCCGCCGTTAATAAGGGCAAGATCTACAGCTATTTAAACAAGCCCTGGGAAGATAACGAGCTGAAAATACAAGTGGCTCACGCCATTGAACAAAAAAGAATGCGTGAAGAACGTCAGCAATTATTTGACATCATCAACACGCAGAATGCGGAATTAAAAGACCTGAATACCCATCTTGAAGACAAGATCGAACAGCGCACGGCGCAGTTAAAATTGACCTTAAACCAGCTTGACGGCGCCAATAAATCGCTGGAAAAACAATATACGGATACCGTCATAGCGTTTGCAAAAATCATCGAAATGCGCCCCGGCATAAAAAGCGGCCGGTCCAAATATATCGCCGAAAAAGCCGTGCTGGTCGCGCGTGAGCTGGGCATGAGCGCGGAAGAGAAAAAAAATATTCTTTATGCCGGCTTGCTGATACAAATCGGCAAGATGAGCTTGCCGGATACCTTGCTGGCGCAGCCGTTTTATTCGATGTCCCCTGTCGACCAACACTGTTACTTAAGGCATGCCGTGGAAGGCGAAGCCTTATTGAAGGGATTGACGCAACTGAAAGGCGCGTCCCTTTTAATCCGGCATCAATACGAACGCTATGACGGCTCAGGCTTCCCCGACGGCCTGGCCAAGCAAAACATTCCGCTGGGAGCCCGTATTATCAATGTCGTCGGTGACTATATCGCCTATCTTGAAGGTTCGATGACAGCGGAAGCCATGCCTGTCAGTACCGTACTCAGCCGCTTGATGGTCAGGAAAGGAAGCTATTATGACCCCGAGGTTATCGACGCTTTCATTGAAGTGCTCAAAGACACCACCGTGGAAGTGGAGCTCCCCGCAGTTGAAAAATCGTGGAAGACCAGCTGCGTGGTTAATGAACAAACTGTCGCCGTGGCCCGTCCGGTTATTGAAATTTTATGGACACAACTAAGGTCAGGCATGGAAGTGGAAGGCGTCTATTTTGAGAATAAGCCTTATATTAGAAACTGTATTGTGAATCAAAAAATAATCCAGACTATTGCCACATTAAGGGATAACACCGGTAAAAATCCCATCGTTAAAATCCGCTTGGGCGCGAGATGATGCCGCTCTCTATCTCTATTAAAGTACGCAGCGCGTACCTTTTTCAAAGGCAATATTCCTTTAAACTCACTTCGTCTCCATACTCCAGGGATATAGTTTAGGGATGTAGATTGTCAGGATAGCCGCGATCAGTATGGCGGCCGCCGCACCAATAATAAACAGTATCCAGGTATCCGGCTTTATGACGCCTAGGGCGATGATCAGGAACAATAGGGGAAGATCGAGAAAGTGCGTAAAGGTGGGAACGCTCTCGGAACGCGCACTCTCCAGTTCACGGGTAAAACCACCCGCCTTTATGGCTTCTTTTGTCAAACGGCGCAAGCGCATGAAATAAAGCCTCGTGACGGTATTTCCCTCGATGAATTCAAACATAAACAAAAACACCATCCCCGCGAGCCACGGAATATTGATGAAATTCCCGCCGCCGAATTGTTCAACAATCATCCAGGCTCCCGAAACGAGCAGAAGCACGGCACCGGGCACGACAACACCGTCGTAGAACACCGCAATATTTCTTACGGCTTCAGAGAACTGGGGCAATTCGCGCAGTTGGCGCGACTGCAAATCGAAGAACCAAACACTGATTAGCCCGCCACCAATGAGCACGGCACCGAGTACGTGAGCAAACTTCAAGAGTGTGTATATCATGTTTTAAGCCCTAATTTATAACCAGACGCCTATACTTTAAATCGCTCAAGTTTAAACGGTCAAGTTTTCGGTTTTTTATGGTACGCGACGCGTAACAGGCACAGATTGTGAGCCGGCTCGTACCGTCGGTGCCGGTGCGATACCTAAGCAAAAAATGCATTGTCGATAGGCGTGATGTAAGCATTTTTGCCTCCAAAATCTTGTCCGGCATTCATTTCAAATCAGCACATAAAGCCATCGACAGCCAAACAAATCGCTACGCCATCGCGTCAATATCGCCTATCCCGCCAAGCCCTCGAATACGCTGCCTCCCGACGATAATATTTCTTCAACCCGGTAATACCTTTATAATGCCCCGATTATATTGGACTACAGGGTACTCACCCACGCTATGACTCATTTTAACAACACCCTTGCCAAACTCCGGGACAGTGGGCATGAACAGCTCC
>SCST01000259.1 GCA_004299465.1 Methylovulum sp.
ACGGTTGGGCGCAATCCATGCGAAATGTCCATGGCGCAACCGGCATGCTCACGCTAGCCCGATCCGATGAGCCGCTTACCGAAACCGAGCTTGCGGCTAAGGCTTTCAAAATGGCTTGGTTGACCCAAAATGCGCATATTGCCTTGTCGCGCAGCTTGTTGCCAAAATTGCTGCCGGAAGCGGATACCAAATTATCGAACCGCGAGATTGCGGTACTGCGCTGGACTGCCGATGGTAAAACCGCCGGCGAAATAGCCAGCATCATGAAAATCACCGAGCGGACCGTCAATTTTCATATCAGCAATGCCGCGACGAAATTAAATGCGGCCAACAAAACCTCGGCGGCCATTAAAGCGGCGATGCTGGGTTTTTTGTAAACGCTTGTCGAGAGCCGCCCGATTGATTACCAAACCTACAGCTACCAAATTGACACCAATTTCGATCACACATCCAGGGAATGAGATATGATGACTATTCAGGTAATCTGCTGCTGATTTTGTCAATACCCGCTTGAGCACACCCCTCATCTTTATCGCCGCCGGGAGCACCGCTTACCCCAATCGCACCTATCATATTTCCTTTCGCTTTTATCGCTAATGCCCCGGGCAATGGCGTGACATTGGGGATAGTGAGTACGGCATTATAAAATGCTGGGTTTTTGCTCATTAGATCGGCCACTTGACCACTGGTTTCTAAATGATAATTAGGGCCAAATGTCACGATGGCATAGGCTTTTCGATAGGCCGTCTCGAACGTATGCGGCGTACTCTTATCGCTTTTTAGCTGAACTCTTGGCTGACCGGACATATCGACAAACGCCACTGAGACGTTATATCCCAAAGCTTCACAGGAACGTACCGTTTCGTTGGCAGCTTCAACCGCTAAAGTAAGCGGAAGCGTATAGCTATTTTCCGCAGCATACACATTGGCTTGCAATGGCAAAAGTGTCAAAAATATCAGCAAACGTTTTGTTTGTTTTTTCATATTACTTTTCCGATGAAGTGATGTTCCAAATGCCCAATAAGAGTTTTGGTGCTATGGAATAATCAAAAATGGTTGGCCTTTTTTAGTGGTATAAGTGATCAAATACTTCAACGGTTTGACCCTGTCGGCATTGCGAAAAATCAGGTGTTGGGCGTTGGCCTTGTCTTGATAACTGTCCCCGGCCTTGAAGGTTAATAAAGGCTCGTCAATGTACTGCGATTCCGCAGTACCCTCTAGAATGTAATTGAAACCCACTGATGGGTGATGGTGAACGGGCAGACCCAGTCCCGGCGGATAGGTGGTCATGACCAAGCGAAATTCGTTGCCTTCACTGTCTTCGTAACTTTGCAGGATGGTTCGAATGACTCCGTTGCTGGAGACTGTCGTATTATCTGGTGATGTTATTTGTGCGAACAACGGCTTTGCAGAGAAAGCGCTTACCGCACCTACCATGCCAGCCAGAAACAGACGTCGTTTGATATCATATTCGATACCGGGTGTAGTGACCTCGATAGCTTTTGCGATAGAACCATTTGCCATATGCCTTCCTTTTTCTGGATATGTACTTATTAGACAGTAATGTGATGATTTGACAGCATTGCCGGTCAAGCTGATTGGTGTAGGGCGCCGCACCGGCCATTTAGCATCTATAATGAGCTGTTTTTGTGTAGCAAGATATTTGCTAATTCGCGGGCCATTGGAGATCGACCCGCGACTCAATCAAAACCTAACCGGTAGTAAGCGCCTCACCTAGTTGCTCATTCGTCATCGCCTGCCCGGCAATTCCCCAGGCACCATCAACAGCATGGACGATGTTAGCCCAAATTTGATGTTTAGGCAGCTTGCCTCCCGATAACTCGTGAATAATTCCAGTGGCTTCTTCGATATGTCCCTGCTGAATTTCTCGGGTATTAAATGCAAATGACGGCACCTTCCATTCGATAAAGGCGACGTCGGTTTCTTCCAGTCCCGAATAGGTTTGTTGTTTCGGCAGCAGATGGATGGCGCCGACAACATTAGGCGTCATCACCTTGTTACCGGATAACCCGTGCCATTTCAACATTGAATCGCAAATTCGGCGAAAAGCCAGTCTTTCGGTTCCCGCGGGTAAAACACCTTCTGTGAGCGTAAGAGTAAGCGGCATGTCTGTTTCCTGTTGTTAGGGGGTTACACGTAGCGAAGGCTATGTGGCGGACATTAAATAACGATCGCTATATTATATTAAATAACGACCGCTATATTGTCAAACATACTGATTCCAGCCATTTGATACAATGTCAATCCAAAATAGCATTGGATACACCAGCGTGAGATATACAACGAACCAAAAACAACAAACTTGCCAGCGCATTATTGAGGCAGCCGGGCGTTGCTTTCGAAAAGGCGGCTACAGCGGCATCGGTGTCGATGGCTTGGCAAAGGAAGCCGGCGTGACTTCAGGGGCTTTCTACGGACACTTCA
>SCST01000871.1 GCA_004299465.1 Methylovulum sp.
AAGCGACCTTCGACCGTCAAGGCCTGCTTTGGGTATTGAACGAAGGAGAGTTGCGCCTTGACGGTCAGCTTGCCCGAACGGATCGTGAAGTTGGTTTTCACTGGCACATACGCGAGATAGTGGGGAATATCGAGATCGGTGATATCGATATCGAAAGCGGTCTCCTGGGAGGAGGCAAACGGTTTTGTCTTCCCTTCAAGAACATACTGACTGCCGTTGATTGTCGCCGATAATCGTGGTTCGACAAATGTCTCCATATAGTAGGGGATATTCGAGAGAAATGGGATCGCGATGTTCGCGTTTCTGACGGTGTGACTTGTCTGCTTTGGCTGATCCAGGAGGTCCACGCTGCCGTCCACGATCCGAATATTATTGAGTGAGAACCTGCGGGGGGCTACTCCGCCACTCTGACCTGAGTCACTGGCTTCCAGGAGATCGGAGAAGTTGTAGGAGCCGTCCTGATGACGGACGATCCGGATGTAGGGCCGATCTACGCGCACCTCCTTCAGAATCACAGCCCAGCGGAGGGCGGAAAAGCTTTGGAGGTTGATGAAGAGCTGGTCAAACGACACGAACGTTTCAGGTGTCTCGCGGTCCTTGATCGCGACGCCCCTCACGGTAAGCGAGAGCGTGAGCGGATTGATCCTGATCTGTTGGATCGTCACCTCGCGGTGGAGCGTATCCGATAACGTTCGTATCAGAAACGACCTCATGAGAGGAGGCAGGCCAATCAACGCGAAAAGCGTCAAGGCCACAAAGACCGCGCCAGACCAGATGAGCAGTTTCCGCAGACGATGCAGGGGCATCAGTCGGCCCAACAACGATACCACCGAAGGTCTTCTCATGATCCGGACACCAGACGTACCTCCCGCTGCGGAAGCGGGATGGCGACGCGACCGTCCTGAAATCGCTCCACAATTGTCTGGTAGAGCTCCGCTTGGGCAGTCTCGTAATCGTCGACCTTGACCCACGGACAAACCGAGATGATGATGGCCGAATCACCGAGCATACTGATACCCACTAAAGGGATCGGCTCCTTCAGTACGTATGCGCTGCCCTCAAGCACCTGCCGCACGAGACCCATCGTCTCGTTCAGATTCGTGCCATAGGCCACACCTACCTTCAGGTGTAGTTGTCGCA
>SCST01000260.1 GCA_004299465.1 Methylovulum sp.
AAGGTGTCTGTTGTAGGGCGTGCTGCGCGCGCCAACGGATTGGCACGTTGCCCCAAGTATCGGAGAAGGCGCGCGCGGCGCGCCCTACACAGGCCAAAGAGCGAGTATAACTTCAGGTAACTTGGCAAGGAGCTGAGTCGTTACAAATTAACTCAATATATCGTCACCGCTAGTCTCCAAGCCACGGACAATGCCATTAGGAAGAACGGAAGGTTTTTCATTACCCGACATGCCCTCCGCTATGCGATCGACATCCAGCACCAGTGCCAGCACCATTTGCGTCTTGCTTGCCGGATCGTTACTGACAATAGCCTCCCCCATCACATTACCGCCGGCCATGCCGGACGGCAGCGGACGCAAGCGGCTAGCCGATATTTCGGTGATTTCCCCCAAGGCATCGGCAAGAATGCCCAATTGGGAGCCTTCCTTCCTGCGTACGATAATGACCTGCCGTTTACAAACCGGCAGCGCGGATTTCGCCTTGACCGTCGCGGCTATATCATATAAAGGAATGATCTCACCCCGGTATTTAAAATAGCCGACGAACGTCGATCCCGACTTAAACGCCGGCGATATATCGGTCATATGGGTCGGGTCGACGGCTTCCACGACATGATCGGCGCGCAGCCAAAACCATTTGCCGCCGATATGGAAAGTGGCGATGCCTACCGTCTCGCCATCCGTGCCGCGATCAGACTGGATAAAGACACGCGGCTCCACATCTTCACGGATTTGTTCCACCGCATCGCATAAGGGCAAGAAAACCTGCGCAATCACATCGTTGCGGTAACTGCTGTCGGCGATATTATTGTATTCCCGGTAACCGGCGCTCATGCGCGCGCCTATCGTGTAATAGCGTCCATTATGCCGAACCACGCCGGTCCTGGACTCGCCTGCTTTGAGCGATAAATAATAGCTATCCACGTCCAACAAAGCACCCGGCGCATAGCTTCCGTCCGAGCAGGCGATGACCCGGCCTTCGTTGTCGACAAACACCGCGAAAGCACCGCTTACCGCTTCGCCATTCTCGGCGCGGGGCAATGCATCGCGCAACATGGCCGCAAACTGGAGTTCGGAATCAAACACAATCCCTACGCCGCCGACCACGGTGTTCCTGCCCGGCGCCCGCACGGCCGCGCCGTAGATATAGGTATAACGCCCGGCATAGAGCGGCGTGGCATTAAAGGCGGATACCGCATAGTGTTGCGAATCCTCCAGCGCCAACACTCTCCCCACCCATTCTTCGGTCAATATCCTGTCCACCAGATAGGCCTCATCCCGGTTAGACACCGCCACGATGCGGCCTTCCGCATCAAACAGGATCAGGTTGGTGTATACCGTATATAAGTCGTTAATACCCCATAAGATTTCGCTTAAGCGCCGGGTGCCTTCCTCATCCACATGACCATCGGCCAATAGCGCGCGGAAAGCCGAGGTCAGCGCCCACCAGCGGCAATCATTGGCCCGCTCGTAAAGGTTGCGATCCATGATGTCGATAGCCAGCGACGCCAGGAAAGGACTGTCCTGGAGAATCGCCGACACCACGGTTTCATGCAGGTTCGCAATAGAGCGCTCAAACACATCTTTAGTCTTGCCGCCCGTGTTGCTGATTTCCCTGAGCAGGATTTTGGAAAAATAAGGATCAACAGATTGATTCGCGTTGCCCAAACGGACATGCCCATTCCATACCGAGCGGTTCACATCAGCCAGGATACTTTCAGCCTGGGCGGGGATATTGCGCAACGCATCGCCGAACAACGACGGACTGCCCATCATCGTCGCCAGCACTTCAGGCTCTACGTCGCGCAACATGTCCGATGAATCCTTGTTAAAGGCATGCTGGACCGGCAGCATGACATGACCAAACCAACCGGTTCCCATATAGCCCTGATAGCCTTGAGTCGGGCGCGTGGTCGCCAGGTATTCCAGCCCCCCGAAACGGACAATACGGTAATCGGTATCCAGCACCGGTTCCATCCGGGCGCCCAGCGGGATATGGAAGGTATCCGAACTGGCGACCACGCGGCCGGCATCATCGATCAAGGTAATCACCGACCAGTCATCCTTGTTCACGAGGTTGGCAAAAATACTCTCCATTTCATTCTCAAAACGAAAACACAGGAACAGCACCCCGATAGGCTTGCCGTCGTCGCCCGTCACGCGGAATGAATAGCCCAACGTGGCCGCCTGTCCCGGTAATAAGTCGTGATGACGGTAGCTTTCCACATAAGCCGCCTTCGTTGCCAGCGCCTCGGCAATCAAGGGGTCGCTGCTGCGTTCAACCATCACACTGTCATCAAGCCGGGCCAGGACCTTGCCCGCGGTATCCATCAGCACTATATCGGAGTAAACGGAATATTTCTGCACATATTCGCCGAAACGGGCAAGAATGCTGGCGCGTTGAGCCCTAAGCTTATTGATGTAATGAAAGTCGCTGTTTTTTTCCGCCATCGCCAGCACGAATTGGCGCACATCCTCATCAGTCGCTAAAAAACCTATATCGGCAGTGCGCTCAAACAAGTTACGCACCAGAATATCGATCGCAACCTGAGCCTTGGCTATCATCTCCATGACGGATTTTTTCAGGATCTCGCCGCCCAATTGGTTCAGCAAAGTGCTGGTCAGCTGGTTAAACGCCTGGCGGGAGGACGTCATATCAGTGCCTACCCCCGACATCTGGCCGAGCAGGGTCAGGTTATCCCAAACCGCCTGCAAGCCCTGCAGCACTTCCCGATATTCCTCCACGGCATGCATGTGGCGGATAACGCCGACCAGACGATCATCCAATTCGATATTTTTATAACGCGTCATACAAAATCTCCCATCTCAAAATAACGCTACGCCATCACCTGTGCATCCAGAAACAACTAACGTAAGCCGTCATCGTCATTTTTGGCATTGACATGATTATTAACGATTAGCAGGGCTATCGACTTAAGACGGTCTAGGACAGTTGAGGAAAGTTAAACCTTGCTGCTTATCCCGCCTTAAGTTGGTAGCCATTAGCAGCGAGCAGTCTTTGAGATTGGCAATGCAATTAATATGCCGATTTATAGCACTCATTTTAGCCGGATAAGCCTATATCCCGGCTATAAAGCCAAACGGTCATATTAAAACAATCAGATACCGAGGAATACGGCAAATAAGCGGTAAACCGCCGGTAAAACAGCAATCCCGGCGAGCCGCCTTGGAAGAAGTTGCCACAAGCGTTTAGCACTAATATGATGCGAATTGTTAATAAATAAGCACCAAAATAGATCAAATCAAACAGAAAAACCACAACCTATATAGGCTATTTCTGCTAGCACCTTAACATGACGCACCAATTTGAATCAAAATATCTATAAGCTGCACCAAAATATAACAAATACATAAGCTTTAACACTCCGAGAGGGAATCCGAATAAAGCTATATTTGAAACTATCATTGCCCCCCTCTCCTTATCTGCTTGACGGCGTACCGGGCAAGCCCGATAGAAAAACCTGGATTCTGCCAGCGGCCTGCCCTGTCAATCGGGCGAGACTATTGACTGCCCCC
>SCST01000261.1 GCA_004299465.1 Methylovulum sp.
GGGGATTAACGATGCATTCCCGGCAATTTGTGCGGCATTAGGCGGGGAAGGGTGAAAAAACCTACACTTGTAAGGGCTCTGCCGGGGGACTCACAAAGTTTGACAATTACGGGAATCATCGAGAGTCTCCCAATCTGTGAACCGCCTAAAGTTCTAAAGATTGAGGAAACAAACGATGAATCCAGCAGAAAGTTTAAAACATACAAAATGGGAATGTAAGTACCACGTAGTTTGGATACCCAAATATAGGAAGAAAACCCTTTACACGCAGCTCCGGAGGCATTTGGGCGAGCTGTTGAAAGATTTGGCTGCCCAGAAGGAGTGCAGGATTTTGGAAGGTCATTTGATGTCGGATCATGTGCATATTCTGATCTCGATCCCGCCCAAATATTCCGTGTCGCAAGTGGTCGGCTTCATCAAAGGCAAAAGCGCAATTGCCATAGCCCGCAACTACATGGGGCGAAGGAAAAACTTCACAGGACAAAGTTTCTGGGCGAGAGGCTACTATGTTTCAACAGTCGGCAAAGATGAGGAAGCGGTCCGTGAGTACATCAAGAATCAGGAAGAAGAGGACAAGCGGATTGACCAACTGAGTCTGTTTTAGAACACCGCCACCTTTCAGGTGGCACACATTTTAACCCGCTTTGAGCGGTTCACATTTATAAGCCTCCGGCTTTGCCGGAGGTATTTTGACTAAATCAATGTATTGCTGATTAAGTCCGACAGGGCCTGGATTCAAGAAATCCATACCGCGCCGACAGCCAAACCTGTTGTACTCATACTGCTGGCAGTAATACCGGTTAATTGCACTAAAGTATCGTTGGTACCGCCATCCTGGAAAACATAAGTATTACCCATGGCGTTGAAAGCTACGGTATTGCCTGTTGTAGTGATGCTGTTTTGCAGATAGTTGAACACATTGCTGAGGTTGCCGGTGGTAATGGTGATGGCTGCGGTGTAGCTATCATTATCATCGAATCTAATGAGACCATTGACAATGTTGTGGCTTCGGATAGTGCCCGAATCAATGCCATTAACGGCAGTCGCGTTGTTGGCAATGCGTGTACTTGCCAGGTCGAGCTTGTCGACACCCGTCGTGGAAGTATTGCCAGTCCCCAGTCTAAAGCTATTTGTTACATCAAAATTGCCAATCAGGCTATCGCCTGTGGCGATACGGACGGTATCCGTATTGGCAGTGGTTTCAGTCAGTGTGTAAACATCTTTTCCCAGCCCTCCGATGAATACATCAGCACCTTGACCACCTGTAAGCGTGTCATTACCCAACCCGCCATTCAAGGTATTATTAAAATTACTGCCGGTCAGCGTGTCGTTGTAATCGCTTCCGCTAAGGTTTTCAAACCCGCTCAGAGTGTCACTGCCTGATCCACCTGTGACTTGGGCTGTTGTGGCGGCCAAGCTTACCGTAACCGCGGCAGTAGCGTTCGAATATGATGCGGTGTCGATGCCTGCGCTTCCGTTGAGCACGTTGTTACTTGAGCCTGCATAAAGAATATTGTTCAGGGAGTTGCCGGTGCCGTTGCTTGCAACGGTGCTGGTTAGCGTGAGATTTTCAATATGGGCTGATAAGGTATAGGTCACGCTGGATTGGACCGTATCAATACCGGCGTTCAGGTTTTCAGTGACAACATCGAGGGTGTTATCGACAATATAACTGTCGTTGCCTGTTCCACCGATCAAGACATC
>SCST01000027.1 GCA_004299465.1 Methylovulum sp.
TACCCTGACTAATCCTTCTGCCTTTCTTGACTCAACTTTGTAAAATTCCTTCACCACGCCCTTAGCCTGGTCAAGAGTCAATCCTCCTCTTCCCGCATTCAACTTAACCACCTTATACCCATCAGCGCCCATCGGACAGGCAGAAAATTTTTCACACACCATCACGGTGTATTTTCCTGATCGGCCTCTTTGCAGACTTACTATTCTATCGCCGCCATCATTAATAAATGGATTGGTGTTTGGCGGGACGTGAACCATTTGGAAGTCCGCTGGTCTTCCGTCCGGGTATATAGCTTCTGTCTGCTGGGTTACTGTATTAAACCCAATCTTAATTGTCACGGGAACAAAACCACTATCGTAATAGTCTCGACGTAGACCATTCAAACTGTCTTGCGTTTCCTGTGACGAGAACTCCGCGCTGTTAATCTTGTCTTTTAGAGCGGCAAATTCAACACTGTGCCTCAGATCCCTATCAACCTTGCTTGTTATTGCATTCGAAACTATTCCACCGATTTGGCTGGAAAGTATTTCAATCCTTTCAAGGATGCCAGTTGGCACATTAAATGTTCCGGTTGACGATCTGGCTTTTACGTTCTCGGCAATTTCAGCCAACCTCCACAGTTCAACCCCAAGCTCCTTCGCCAGTTTTTCATCCGGCATATTGGCATAATCACTTTTTTTGAGGTTGACACCATCTGTTCCGAGCATAGGGATGTTTTTTCTCAAAAGCTCCTGGAATTGTTCCGGGGTAAGCACTGCATTTTCAGTGGGTGGCCTTTCAAATTCAATGTTATATTTGGCTGTAACCGTGGCATTTAAACTTGTATCACCGGTCGATGCTTTTTGCGCGGCAACAGCTTCGCCGCCAACCGTCCCTTTTTCATCACATCGCGCGTTGTTTGGCGCTACCGCCAAAAGCGCTAACGCAAACAATAACAACAACGTCTTTATCTTCCACATCTTTGACACTCCTTTCTCTAAATAAAAGTTAAAGTTAAAAACCCGAAGGCCAATTACCTTAATTCTATGTTTATTCACCCCCTTTCTTTTCCGAAGAATTATTTAATTGTCAAAACGCTTAAATAAAGCCATAAATGCCTTTAAATAAGCGCTATATTACTTGTTTATCTAACCACAATCCGTAGCACGAAATCATAAAAAATGTCAAGTTCCGTAACCTTGACATTTTTGTTTTTATAAGTATAATTAAATCGTAATAATGGGTATTAAAATGAACATTAAAAACTATTAAATTCAAAAACTTTTAAGAAAGAGAGGAAAAGAATGAAAAACGGAAATGTTGCGATAATGATAATAGCAATGGTCGTGATCGTTTTGTTGGGAGGGTGCGCCGCGCCTCAACTTCGGCAAAAAAATGTTTTGCCCGTTGCGCCCGCGCCGCGTGTTGAAGTTTATTCAACAACGCAGGTGCCAGTGTCACAGCCAATGGATCAAACATATGTAGGTGGAAATAGATCTGAAGCAGACGAAATTCTTGGCGGCGGCCAACAGTTGATTGGTGGATACAACGAGAATAATACAGCGATTATCGCACAACAACCACCACAACCTGTAGCGCAACTTCCGCCGGCAGCAAGGCAGTCTCATCAACACACACTTTACCCCGTAGAAGGTAAAGCATGGCTCAATGAGTGCTTAACATGCGGGGAGAAAGTAGGCGTGTCTCAACGGCCG
>SCST01000028.1 GCA_004299465.1 Methylovulum sp.
GGTAGTCCCTACAAATCAATGCAGGTTGATTTTTATCAAGGAGTTACCGAAATAGGCATCACGAATAAGAACCGCCAAGTTAATGCCGCTTGAGTCAATCCTATTGCCATATCCGGTGTTCGATGCGTCCATTTTTTTGGAACCGTGACACGCCAGGCAGTGCAAGTGGTTGCCTTAAGCTTTTATGCGGGCATCGATAGTTATAGTCATAGAGATTAATCCAAAGGGTATCCGTAAAATGGGCTTTCTTTTTGCAATACCCCCATGTTTTTCTTTGTAAATAAGACACCCGTTGCCGTAACGTCAGATTAAACCGCTCAACACAGAGGTGTTTTGGGTTTTTCCTTTAAAATCGTTTTCAGTTCCTTTGACAAAACACTTCTTGACGGTGACTAAACGCCTCTTTACCCTTTTCTTAACGATTTGTAGATAAACAGAGTCACTGTGGCCCGTGAATACCGATTGTAGCGCATTCTTGTAAGCGGCCAGCTTGTCGGTTGTCCCCTTTAATGGCATCATCCGGGACAGCTTGCCGATGTAGTCTTTTATGCGTGTCACCCGCTGGGTTGCGGTGTGCGTGGTTCGACTGCCGAGTTCAAAGTTTAGCCAAAAGCGGGAGTCCGCTTCAAAGCCAACACATACCCACAACGTGTTGTTTTTGTTTCTCAAAAAGGACCACAGCTCATCCATCTGTATAAACAACACGGTCAAGGTTATCGATAAGCAGATAAGGTCATGAAATAGATTGGCTTTCTTGCTCACTCCCCGCTGCCATGTGGCAATGGTTCGAGGGTCTTTGAGCAACATACCCGCTATGGCATCAGCCGATAAGCCATAGCAGCCCAGCTTACACATTTGCTCGTATTCTTTGAAGCTGCCATGCTTGCCACACGATCACAGAAACCCGTTTCAGAAAAGCGGTGCTTGCCTTCCCCGCAGTTAAACATCTGCTGCACCACGCCATCATTCTTGGTGGTGCAAGTCCCGTCTTTGGTAATGTGGCTCTCCAAAGATTGATAGCAAGGACAGCTGCGTCTGGGGCAAAATAGCGTTGATTCAATATTAAGTGGGGTGGGGGCGGAGTTCATGCCATAAGTGCTGCAAAGTTTGGCGCTGCACTATGTCAAAAATCGCTCATGAATGCCACCGCATTGATTTGTAGGGATTACCCATTTTCTAATGTGACAAAAATACAACCCCACTTTAATAAAACCTTCATTCAATAGTTACCGTTTTGTAACAATAAATTGCTATTTTCAACGGTATCAACTTATTGGAAAAGCCAGAATGGTATTGCATTATTGCCCAGGCTGGTTATCAGGTACGCATTTGGAGACTCGCGATAGCAAGGAAATTGGTAGTTGTTGGATCAAACACATTGGCTTATAGCCTGAGTTTGCGCAAATAGTCTAATAATTGACGCGGAACTTGCGCAAAAATATAATGCAATTCCATGGTAAGCTTACATTTTAGGGTGTGAGTCAGCCTACTTATCCCCTTCAGGCAAATCTGTCACGAAATGGTAAACAAAACTTAACTTCCTTGTCACAGAAGAACTTTAATCTTTATCCTGAAAGTAAAGAACAATAACTAAAACTGAAAATCGACGATTTTCATTTCTGCAAAAGCACAACGCCACTTTCGCAGAACTTTCACTGAGAGGATAACAAAATGAAATTACTGCTTTCCATACACAAATACGATGTCTTCATGTTCACTTGGCTGGTTAACGCCAGAATGCACGGAACATTAACCCATTTCAGCCGATTCCTGTCAAAAACCGGGGATGGCCAGCTCTATACGGTCATTATCGGCTTGTTATATTTCAGTGAAGGTTTTGAAAGCCCATTTTTGCAAGCTATCCTGCTGGCATTTTTGTTGGAAAGACCCCTTTATTTTTTGTTAAAAAACGGCTTCAAGCGCAATCGCCCGGAAGCCGCTTTAAAAAACTTCCGCAGTATTATTACACCCTCAGATAAATTCAGCTTTCCATCCGGACATACCTCTGCAGCATTCATGATGGCGACGCTGCTTGGCTATTTTCTGCCTTCTTTGATGATTCCTCTTTATTGCTGGGCATCGCTGGTTGGCTTCTCACGCGTTGTACTGGGCGTACATTTTCCGACAGACACCTTAGTCGGCGTTATTTTGGGCATCAGCACCGCATTTTTTAGTTTGGGACAAGTTATATAATGAGAATTTTTTACGGAGTTCAGGGCACCGGCAACGGTCATATCACTCGCGCAAGAGTCATGGCAAAAGAACTTTATGCGGCGGGAATGGATGTTACCTTCCAATTTACCGGACGCCCGGCGGACAAATATTTTGATATGGACGTATTTAACGGTTACCAGTTACGTACGGGCTTGACGTTTAATACCGACAAAGGGCAAGTCAGCTACCTGAAAACAGCGCGTGATGTCAAGCCGATTACCTTTATCAGGGACATAAACTCGCTAGATTTATCGGGCTACGATCTCGTTATTACCGATTTCGAGCCCGTTACGGCATGGGCGGCTAGGAAACAGAAAAAATCCGTTTTAGGTATCGGCCATCAGTATGCTTTTAATCACGGTATTCCCAAAGTAGGATCAGACCCTATTGCCAATCAGGTCATGAAATATTTCGCACCAGCAGATACCAGCGTCGGTTTGCACTGGCATCATTTTGGCCAACCCATTTTGCCGCCTATTATCGAAACACCGGAAACGCCCCGTAATATCATCAAAAATAAAATAATCGTTTATCTCCCCTTCGAAGATCAAAATGAAGTCGTCAAGATTTTAGCTCCCTTCGAAAACTTTGATTTTCATATCTATTGCCCTGAAGTCGTTGAGTCTAAATTTGGCCACATCGTCTGCAACCCTTTGTCGCGCACAGGATTTCAAAAAGACTTGTATGATTGCGCCGGTATTATCAGCAATGCAGGATTTGAATTGGCGAGTGAAGCGTTACAATTGGGCAAAAAAATCCTGGCCAAGCCCTTGCACTCACAAATGGAACAGATCTCCAATGCAGCCGCATTAAAAGAGCTGGGATTCGGTCATACCATGACGGACATGGATAGCGCGGCTATTCAACACTGGCTGCACGACAATCACGCCGTACACGTTACCTACCCTAATATCGCCAAGGTACTGGTTCAATGGATACAAGACGGCATGCCGCAGATGGATGGCGACTTTATTGAAAACATCTGGGATAGCGTCAACGTTTTAAAAGTCGATCTTTCAAAAATTTAATCGCTAATACAGCGCAAGGGTGAGCGATCACCCTTTATTTTATAAACGGATCGACACAGCTCTCGTTATCGGCTTGTGCATTCAGCATGAGCCTATAGATTGAAATGACGTTACTGACCTTCAATGTTTTCTCAGGCTTTCCGAAAATATAGCCTTGCGCCAAATCAACGCCCATTTCCTGTAGTTTTGTAACCACTTCAGGACTTTCAACAAACTCTGCAATGGTTTTTTTACCCAGTTTTGTCGCGATTTCAACGATAGACCTGACCAGCACCTGGTCCGTTTCATCATTAATCAGGTTTTGAATAAATTGACCATCAATTTTGATGTAATCAACAGGAAATTTCTTAAGGTAATTAAACGAGCAAAAACCGGCGCCAAAATCGTCTAATGCGAATTTACAGCCCAATGCCCTTATTTTTAAAATCATGTTCCTGGTTTGCTCAAAATTATCAACCGCCGCTGTTTCCGTGATTTCAAACATCAATCGGCTAGGCTCCACCCAGGTCATGTCCAGCTTGGCTTTAATCACGGATAGCAATGAGGTGTCCTGGAATGCCACGCTGGATAGGTTAACCGCCAGTGAAACATGCGCCATAAAATCCGGCAATGCGGCAAGATAGTCAATTGCATTTTCAACAACCCATAAATCGACACTGTGAATCAAACCCATTCTTTCCGCAACGGGAATGAATACGGCAGGCCCTATCGCCTCGTCATCGTCCTTCCCTTGCATTCTCAGCAAGACTTCGTAATGAGAGATGCGCTCGCTATGAAGCTCAATCACCGGTTGGAAAAGCAGGAAAAAATTACTTTCAATCAATGACGACCTGATTAACGGCGCCCAATACACATCATGTTGCCTTTCGAGAACGCCACTGTCCCTGTCGTTATATTCCCAGACCATGTTCCGGCCATTCTCTTTAGCCATTCTGCAAGCCTGGCGAGCACGGGAGATCAGGTCGCTGGGATGATAAACGGCCTTGTCGCTATGCAATGAAGCGACGCCTATGGAAACTGTTGAGTTATAAACAACATCATCGACGAAAAACCTGAAATCATCGAGCTCTCTCCTTATTTTTTCAGCAAACTGTTGCGCTTCACCGGCGTTTTGGTTGTCCAGGTAAAGGCAAAACTCATCCGAGCCTATTCTCGTGAAACAATAGGTTTTATTGACCAGCGTCCTGATAGCGGCGACCACTTCCACAATGAGCCTGTCGCCGACCTCATAACCTTCCAGCTCGTTGATCAGGCTAAACCTATCAATATCGATATACAGCAGCGCACCATTTTGCGGCAGCTTTTTATTGCGTTTAAGAATGATCCACAAGTGCCGCTCAAAATTTTGTCGATTAAGCAAGCCTGTCAATTCATCGTGTGCAATCAGGTATTTTAACTTTGCGTCAACAACTTTTCTTTCCGCCAATTCGCTCATCAGCAATTCTTTATTCATATAGCGCAGACAGCGCTCCTGCTTTATTGCCAACTGAAAATTAATCGCCGTCAATAATTCGGCGTTGTTTAAAGGCAATTCCAGGTAATGAATCAAACCGCCGGCCTGGACCCTGCCAAACAGGGCGCCCAATTCACACTCCAGCCGCTGCTTCTGCCGGGAGCCTAAAATAATCATTGGAACGATATAGGCATCCTGCCCGCAAGCCAGCGTTTTACACATATCCACGATTTGGCATTCAGGCAGGTGTTCGCTGATAATCAATATGCCGACTGCCTCAGGCTGCCTGTAATAGGGGCGAAGTGTCTCGTAGACGCTATTTCCGTTATGGACAATGCGAAGATCCGAAAACCCGTTATCACTAAGGCAATGTGCTATATTTTGAACGATGTCCGGATTATTTTCGGCGATAATGATCATTCTTTCTTTTGCACTATTCTTCATAAAGCCAACCTGTCTTTTTTTGTGTCACTTAAATCCGCTTGTCCGGCGATAAATTTAATGTGAATATGGCGATTACTCTAGCATAAACAGAAAGCCCTGTATTATACATGCCCCTGACATTCCGAATTTTCGAGAAAAGCCTCGAGCGCCTTATAACCTGCTGATTGCAACACTGAAACATGCCAATGATTCTGGGGCCCAGCCCAGGCTGGCG
>SCST01000005.1 GCA_004299465.1 Methylovulum sp.
CAGCAACGTCGCTTCGGCCAGGCCGTAACAGGGATAAAACGCTTCCCGGCGAAACCCGCAGCCGGCAAAAGCCTGTTCAAACCGGTCCAGTGTCGCAGCCTGTACCGGCTCCGCGCCGTTAAACGCCAGCCGCCATGAACCCAGGTCGAGTCCGGCCTTGTCTTCGTCGCTGATTTTCCGCACGCACAGATCGTATGCGAAGTTAGGGCCACCGCTGGTATGGGCGCGATAATCGGCAATCGCCTGCAGCCAACGCAAGGGCTGTTCCAGGAAAGCCAGCGGCGACATCAGGATAACCGATGCGCCGCTATATAAAGGTTGCATGATGTTGCCAATCAGGCCCATATCATGATACAGCGGCAACCAGCCGACGACGGCGGATTCGCTGTCGTGGCCGAAACAGGCCTTGATCAGTTGTTGGTTAGCCATCAGGTTGCCGTGGCTGACCATGACGCCTTTGGCATTACCTGTGGAACCGGAGGTATATTGCAGGAAAGCCAGCGACGCTTCGCCAGGGCATGGGTCCAGCCAGGCATCCGCGCCGTCGGTGAGCGTGTCGGTCAACAGCCAGCGCTGTTTGAGGCCGCCTGCGTTTTGCCAGGCCGACACCGTTGCCGAACCGGCCAGCGCCGCCGTGCTGAGTATCGCCGCCGCCCGGCTATCCGCCAGGACGGCCTGCAGGCGCGGCAGGTTGCGTTGATTGCGCGGCGGGTAAGCCGGAACCGCGATGACGCCCGCATACAGACAAGCGAAAAAAGCCGCAATATAATCCAGGCCGGGAGCATACAGCAGCAAGGCGCGCTCGCCCTGCAAGCCAAAGGCCTGTAAATTGGCGGCGATAGTGCGCGCCTGCCGGTCCAGCTCGCCATAACTGAGTGAGAAGGCCTGACTGCCGCCATCGGCAAGAAAAGTGTAGGCGGCTTTATGCGCCTGTTGCCGCGCCCGCAGGCGGAGCATCCCGACTAAGGTCGAAGCGCCGTCGGCTATAACATCGTTGCCGTCTTCATGAAAATAATGCGGCGGCTTTTTCATAGCGACGCCCGATGCGGATCGACCGGCCTGTTCGCGGCAAACACTGCCGCCAGCGCCAATTCTGCCGGCACGGAAAAAGCCAGCACCTGTTTGCAAAATGCTTCCCATTCGGGTGTACGGCGATCGAACACGAGGTTTTCATACGGCCACATCGACAGCGTCACGCTGAAATCCTGGTGCAGGTATACCACAGTACCCTCATCCAGGCCCGCTTGGTATTCCTGCCAGTCAGGGAATGTTCTAAGCGCCTCAAGCCGATAGGCTTTGCAATAAGGCTGACCCGCATCGTCCAGGCCGATGCCCTTATCCAGCTGCGCCTGTTGCAGCAGTGCTGCGCTTTCAAGCCGTGCGGCGGCTAATGCAATCCGGTAAGGCGTTCTTCCATCCCGCCCTGCATGGGCAATATCGGCCCCGGCATCCAGGAGTTTCTGGACAATAGCCGTATAGCCCTTGCCGGCTGCCCAGTTCAACGCTGTCCAGCCGTAGTCGTCACTTTGCTCCATATCTGTTCCACTGGCAATCAGGGTTTCTATACGCTCAACATCGCCGGCTTTTGCCGCTTCGACCAGCTTTAATTCACTCATAAGCAATTCCTAAAATCGATAAGAAGCAAATTCTTATCGCCTATCAATACAGAAGAAGGGACATGGGGAAAAGTAAAGCAGGGCTTGCCCTCTGCCCAGGGCGTTTGCAGAGCATCCATCAGGCAAAACCCTTAAACTTCTCCATGTAAAAGAGACGATTAAATTTAAAGCGCCCTCACCTCGCAATGTATTGCTGTGTGAAAATTTTAGCGTATTGACGATAGCGTGGTCCCGGCGGAGTAAGCGGATTAAGGATTTGGTTCACGTTTTGTTGAACGAGGATGGCGGGTGCCGGAACTTTCAATATTTTGGGATACTCCCTTGGCTGCCATCCCAGCAGGGTATCCGCAACTGATGCATAGACCTGACGACTCAACAGCATTCATCCCCTGTATTTTTTACATGAAATGGACTGAACACTAGTCATAAAGATGAAATAAAAGTACCGTATAACCACAGAAGCCATCCTTTTGATAGTATTAAATTTTTTCAATACCCCTACAGCAGACAGGACAGACGATTATGCGCACTATACTTTCAGAATTGAACAAAACATCCGCCCATATTGAAGCATCGGCGATCATATCGGCTGATGGCTTAATCATCGAGGCGGATCTTCCACATGGCATGAATGAAGACAGTGTCGGAGCGATGAGCGCCGCGCTACTGTCAGTAAGCAACCGCGGCAGCCGGGAACTTGCTGACGGCGCGTTGGAACAGATCGTGGTCAAAAGCACGCAAGGTTATATTTTAATTACTCAGGCAGGAAAGGAAGCCTTGTTAACGGTCATCACCAAATCCCATATGGAGCTTGAGCACATTAGTTCAGAAATAAAACGTTCCGCCGAAAAAGTCATCGCGCATCTCAGTGCTTTTTAAAAACAGCAAGGCCGCCGACCGATGAATATGGGATAATCAGCCATCGTTTTTACATCAACGGCAACCGCTATGACTTACCCTACTATCGAATCTTTTGTCGGCAACACCCCGCTGGTCAGGTTGCAACGCCTGCCCGGCCAAACCAGCAACACTATCCTGCTCAAACTGGAAGGCAATAATCCGGCCGGCTCCGTAAAAGACCGCCCGGCGCTCAGCATGATCAAGCACGCCGAAGCCAGGGGCGACATCAAGCCCGGCGACCGCTTAATCGAGGCGACCAGCGGCAACACCGGTATTGCGCTGGCGATGGCGGCAGCGATTAAAGGCTATAAAATGACCCTGGTCATGCCGGATAACATGAGCGAAGAACGCCGCGCCTCGATGAAGGCCTACGGCGCCGAAATTATCCTGACGCCTGCGTCCGGCAGCATGGAAGCGGCTATTGACCTGGCCAGAAGCATGCAAGCCGCCGGCGAAGGCAAGATTCTCGACCAATTCGCCAATCCCGATAACCCGCGCGCACATTATGAAGGCACCGGCCCTGAAATATGGCGCGATACGCACGGTGAAATCACGCATTTCGTCAGCGCGATGGGCACTACCGGAACCATTATGGGAACATCAAGATTCCTTAAGGAACAAAATCCCGCTATCCAGGTGATCGGCGTGCAACCGAAAGGCGAATCAAAAATTCCCGGTATCCGGCGCTGGCCGCAAGAATACCTGCCGAAAATCTACCAGGCCGACCGGGTGGACCACATTGTTGAAGTCGACCAGGTAGCGGCCGAAGACACCACGCGAGCATTGGCCGCACGGGAAGGCATTTTTGCCGGCATTTCCACCGGCGGCGCCGTTTATGCCGCATTAACACTCGCTGCGGAACTGGAGAACGCCGTCATCGTCGTCATTAACTGCGACCGCGGCGACCGGTATTTATCAACCGGCGTTTTCCCCGGCTAATCGCAATACCGCTACGCGGCGCATAACGGGTTTTCGGATGCTTGAATGGCATCAGTAATCAACACCTTCTTAGGCGATTTCCAAGAATGAATGTACCCAAATCGCGCAGGATTTTTGTTCATTTTCAAGGCGTAAAAATAGGCGCATAGCGAGCTATGCAACTATTTTTACAACGCAGAAAATGGACAAAAAGACTAGCGAGTTGGGTATATTCTTCGCCGGAAATCGCCTTACGCGTCGCTTTTATTTTGATGGTGTCCGCCGCTAACGCCCTGGCGGATATTTCGCTACATATCGACAGCATCGATACGGCAAACTGGAACTTGCAGGACATTAACCTCACACTGACCCCACAAGCTGAGCAAGAGGCGCAAAAACTGGCGCTGACGATAGCCCGGCTCAAACTGCCGAAACCCTTTAACGACCTGTCCCTGGTCAATATCCGCTGCGAACGGTTCAGCCTGCGCAACAAGGCCTTGCTATGCCAAAAAGGCCGCGCGGAACTGCATTCAGCCCGCATGCAATCGCCGGCTGCCGATTTTTCGCTGCAAATCGAAGGAAGTCACGGCAGCTTTAACGTCACTCATTTACAATGGGCCGGCGGCACGCTGGCCATCATCGGCGAACAAGACGACGGTCGATGGCGGCTGCGCATCGATGCTAAAGCCATCGACAGCAAAGGCCTGCAAACCGCGTTGCAGCCGGCGTCGTTTGAATTGACGACAGGCCGTATCGGCTTCCAATTAAACGCTACGGGTATCGGCACCGAGATACAAACCGTTGATTTAAGAACAGAACTCATCAAACTGGGCGGACAAACCGGCGACGGGCGCTTTGCCGCGGAAAACCTGGCGCTGAAATCCACACTGAAAGCTACAAACAACAAAGGCTTATGGCAGTGGCAACAGCGGCTGCGTATCAAAAACGGCGCGCTCTATGCGGAGCCGCTTTACCTCGAAGCCGGCAAGCAGCCGATAGTTTTCGACGCAAAAGGCTATTGGCATCCAAGCGACAAAATAATCAGCATCCGCTCCGGTCACTACCGTCATGGAAAAGCGCTCTCGTTGACAGGCGACGCCACCGTTCAATACGCCGGAGGCCTCGATATAACGAAAGCCGAGCTATCCCTGCGTAGCGATAATTTGCAGCAACTGTCGGCGATTTATCTAAAGCCGCTGCTTGAACAAACAAGCTGGGAGGGCGTTTCGCTGGACGGTCGCTTAAACGCCGATTTTTCTATCAAGCAACACGAACTATCGACGCTAAGCGCGGAGCTTAAGCAACTTGCCGTTCGCGATACCCGGCAGCGCATCACGACTGAAGGCATGACCGGAACATTGCACTGGTCTAACGACCTTGCTTTCCGCAAGTCGTCCTGGCTGGCTTGGCGGCAACTGAAACTGGGCAAATTGCCGCTTGGACCGGCCAGGCTCGAATTTTTGGCCCAATCCAGGCAAATCCGCCTATTGGAAAAAACGACGCTACCTTTGTTAGGCGGGACCCTCGCAATCAACCAGTTCAGTTGGGAAGCGAAAACACGGCAAGAACCTGAGCTTTATTTTGCCGGCTATTTAAGCAATGTTGCGCTCGAACAATTAACGCAGGCATTAAACTGGACGCCGTTATCCGGCAATATCAACGGCACTATCCCTAAAGTGGAATACCGGAACAACACGCTGAGCCTCGACGGCGAAATAAGCATAGCCGTATTCGACGGCAGGATCAGGATCACTAACCTGGCATCCTCGGGCTTGTTTAGCGGCTATCCGAAGCTTTACAGCGAATTGTTGATAGAAAACCTGGATCTCGACCAGCTTACGCAGAAATTCAAGTTCGGCGGGATTACCGGCAAATTATCAGGCTTTGTCAGGCAGCTAAGCCTCGAAAACTGGCAGCCGGTAAGCTTCTACGCCTGGCTGGGCACGCCGGATGACGATGATTCCAGCCATAGGATCAGCCAGAAAGCGGTAAAAAATATCGCCAACATCGGCGGAGGCATGGCGTCCGATCTCGTATCCCGCAGTTTTCTCAGCGTCTTTGAAACCTTCGGCTACGACAAAATAGGCCTCGGTTGCTATTTGCTTGACGGCGTCTGCCAGATGATGGGGGTAGACGCTACGACTTCAGGTTACCGGATTATTAAAGGCGGCGGCCTGCCGCGAATAGACGTGATCGGCTATAATCCGCGCGTGGACTGGAACACGCTAATGGAGCGCTTAAGCCGTATCTCTACAACGGATGACATCACAATTGAATAATTCCACGACGAATATACGAGAGAATGCCTCGTGTATTCAAGCTAACCGTCGTAGGGCGCGCCGCGCGCGCCTTCTCCGATACTTAAGACAACCGTGCCGATCCTCGGCGCGCGCGGCGCGCCCTACAATGCATGGTTACGTGTTTTTTAAAAACCCTGGAGCGTATTATGAAACAACTATCCTTACTGGGCGCCTTATTATTAACGGCCTGTGTCACGATCAATATCTACTTCCCCGCTGCCGCCGCCGAAAAAGCCGCCGATGAGATCATCAAAGACATCCAGGACATCACGCCGGAAAAGACGGAACCTAAACCCAAAGCAGGCCTGAGCGATTGGCAACTTGTCGCCTACCATTTGCTCGAGCAAAGCCTTGACGCGCTGGTCTCGCCCGCCCGCGCCGCTGAAGCCGACTTAACTATAGACAGCCCGGACATCAGGCAATTACGCGCCGTGATGGAAAGCCGGTTTACCGCGCTGCAACCCAATTATGCAGCCGGTTATATCGGCATCCAGGCGGACGGTTTATTGGTCGCCAGGAATGTCACGAACATACCGCTGAAAGACAGGAACCAGGTCACTAAGCTGGTAGCCGCAGAAAATGCAGACCGGCAAAAGCTTTACCAAGCGATTGCCGCTGCGAATGGACATCCCGAATGGGCCGGACAAATCAAATCAACCTTCGCCAGCCGCTGGGCAAGCAATGCCCAGCCCGGCTGGTGGTATCAAACCGCTAACGGAATCTGGAAACAACGATAAGCATGGCCCGTACACGATCAAGAAGAAAACCCTTACCCGAAACACCGGTTAAAACCACGATAGCATCACTGGCCCATGACGGACGCGGCGTCGCCCATGTCGACGGCAAAGCGGTTTTTATCGACGAGGCTTTACCCGGCGAAGAAGTCGAATTTATCTACACCGAAATTCGCAAGGATTATGCCGAGGGCCGGGTAGTCACACTGCTGAGCCGCAGCGCTATCCGCGTCGATGCGCAATGTGCGCATTACGGCGTCTGCGGCGGCTGCAGCTTCCAGCATGTCGCCTCTAGTGAACAGATCCGCATCAAGCAGGATTTACTGGTCGAGCAATTCAAGCGCATCGGTAAAATCGACATCCCGGAGATTTGGCAAGCGCTGGAAGGCCCGCACTGGGGATACCGCACAAAAGCGCGCATGGGCGTTAAATATGTCGCCAAAAAAGACCGCGTGCTGGTAGGCTTCAGGGAAAGACGGCATCAATACCTGGCCGAAATCGACAATTGCATCGTCATGCATCCGACAGTAGGCACGCAATTGCTGGCATTAGGCGAGTTGATAGCGGGCTTAAGCATCAAGGATAAAATTCCGCAAATAGAAGTCGCCATCGGCGACGGGCAATGCGTGCTGGCCATCCGCGTACTGGAGCCGCCAACCGAAGAAGACGAGGAGCGCATGCGGGTATTCGGGCATCAGCACAATATGAGCCTGTGCCTGCAAGTTAAAGGCCCGGACACGATCGCGCCGTTGCCCGGCGAGCCGGAAGTCATCCCGGCCTATGCCCTGCCCGAGCATGACATCGAATTCAAATTCAGGCCCGCGATGTTTACGCAGGTTAATTACGAAATCAACCGGCAGATGATCAATCGCGTCATCGAAACCCTGAATTTGAACGAAAACGATACCGTGCTGGATTTATTTTGCGGCCTGGGCAATTTTACGCTGCCGATAGCCAGGAAAGCGGGGCACGTAGTCGGCATCGAAGGCGAC
>SCST01000262.1 GCA_004299465.1 Methylovulum sp.
GAAAGAAGCGAGCTTTATCGACTGCGCCATCGCCTGTGACAGCGAAAACAGCAGGATAGGATCGGAGGATTCTATCTCAATATGGTCTTCGATGATGCGCGTGGCGGGGCAGTCCAGAGCGAAAGTGAAATTATCTTCTTCTATCGTCGCGAGCGGGTTTTCTGCATGCTGTAATAACGACTGGTGCAGTTTGCTTTGCTGTTCTGTGCTGACATTCCAGTGCACAACGGCCCCATAAGCAAATACGACTGACCAGGAGAGATCATCCTCTATCAGCAATGCGCCTTTAATAATTCTTATCAGTGTCGAGTGGGAAAATAATTTTGCCAAGGCGCTAATATCGAAACCTTGCGCCAGGCAATAGGCGGTGCAGTGCAGGGGGGAATGGTTTTCAGACATGGCGGATTCTCTCGGGCTATCGGGCAGGCCGGAAGCCTGGGATGCGTTTTAGTCTATTAATTGTTTCATAAGTGCTTGCATTAGAAATGCCAGTCTTCGTTAAATGAGTTCGGCAAGCACTTATGAAACAATTAATAACTGATTGAATGGGTATTAATTTTCCCAAAAGTTCTTGCACAGTATATTCAGAGTGCTGTGCAAGAACTTTTGGGAAAATTAACACAAGGGGCAAAACGTATCGGCGATCCGGCCTGTATTTATGACACGATATGATGTGTTAATTATAAGGTAAACACCTATTTGTCGGCTATTTTCAGCAGCCAGCCGCTTTCCGCTTCACATTGCGGGGATTTTGAGCTGACTTTGATATTAATACGCGCTGCCGTGTTAACCAGCGTATCGGGTAATTTGCCTTTTACCAGGTAATAAGGCTCCCTGAACTCTGCCGTGACCTCAACCGGTATGTTTTTTACGGTAACGGAAATTTGCCCGGGTTTGTGAACGTTTAGCGCAAAAAACGAAAATTCAGCACCGGGTACGACGGTTTCCAAATGCGCGGGCTTGTAATTGGTCAAACGGGGTTTGACGCAACCGGCGGAGCTGCCACCGCCGCCGATGGGGCCTCCGCCGTGGCCGCTGTGATGTTCTGTAGCATTGGCAATGCCGGCGGAAAATACCGCGGCGAGCATGAATAACATTGGTTTTTTCATAGGTGTCTCCTTCT
Organism: Methylovulum sp.; assembly: GCA_004299465.1. Lineage (GTDB taxonomy): Bacteria > Pseudomonadota > Gammaproteobacteria > Methylococcales > Methylomonadaceae > Methylovulum. The sequence continues at coordinate 1,124 of SCST01000262.1, forward strand.
TATTATTATAGGCATCAAGGCGCGCATCGATAATCTATCGGCGCTTTAACGAATCGCCAATTATAACCATAAGTTAACGGTAAGGGTGGTAATCCTCATAAAGGCTCAAACAACGCGCTCAGGTCATCCGCTGTCAATTGTAATGCCGCTTCGTTTTCCCCGGCTTTATAAATGCCTTCCGCCAATGCGCGTTTTCTTTCCTGCATCGCGATAATTTTTTCTTCAACGGTATTTTCGGTGATGAGCTTGTAGACGAATACCGGTTTATCCTGGCCGATACGATGGGCGCGATCGGCGGCCTGGCTTTCCGCGGCGGGATTCCACCACGGGTCATAAATAATGACGGTGTCGGCTTCGGTCAGGTTTAAACCGACG
>SCST01000872.1 GCA_004299465.1 Methylovulum sp.
TTGATGTTTGAATCAGTAGCAAATATCTCATCCTGAGGATCTCTCATTGCTACACCTGACATACCTCTCCACTGAAGAACAGTCAAACCATCACCATGTAACGTAGCTGATATATGTGATGCTTTTTCATTTGTGGACTCTCTTATCATCCAACCGGTTTTTCTGTGAGCTTCAGTTCCTTTTCCAATGAATTCAAAATTGGCAGTCAGAATAAAGTCTCCTTTTATTTTATTAAACAGGTAGTGAAATTCATCTCTCTCAAACCAGATATTATATCCGCCTCCTTTCAGGTTATAGCTCTGATCTGTTTGATTATAAACAGCCGAACCTTCCTTTTTAGGATTTCCAATATCTGAATTAGCCTGAAAGATGCCCAGGGGATTATTCTGGGCTGCAGCAATATTAATCAGAAAACTTAACATAATGATAATTGAGAGTTTCATAGTCAACGGTTAGTTTAGTATTTATAATCTGATATATTAATTGTTGTTACCTCAGCCTCACGTAACAAAGAATATTTTTTTTAAAGTCTTTGCCCAGATGTAAATGAGTAAGGGTAGAACGATCAGAAATAATTTGTTATAGTGAAAAGCATTTTCAAACTGAAAGTGAATTGCGGATAATAATGCCCTTGTCATCCCACATCCATAACATTCGTTACCGGTAATATTTTTAAACAGACAGATTGAATGCTGATTTATTAACCAGTCAAGTGGCATAAAATAAAGAACAACCGGAATTAACAGAATCCCTGTGATCTTAATAATCAGGTATGGTTTTTTATCTTTTAACCAGTAAGTTTCCTTTTGCATCTTTGAAATTGCCCACAATAATTATAATGAAGTCTATAAGTGTCCAGATTCCACATCCACCCAGTGTTAACAATTGCACCACACCTATTCCTGTATGTCCGGTATAAAACCTGTGAATGCCGAGAAAACCAAGGAAAAAGCAAAGCAGCAGTGTTGTCAGCCAATCCTTTCCTTCACCCTGAATCGGATTTTCACCTTTCAGACTGACGCCGCATTTCATACATATTGTGGCATTAGGAGTTGATTCCGCTTTACAGTTGTAACAGAATTTGTCCCCGGCTTTAGGTGGAGTACCACAATTGACACACATAACAGCTTTTTCGGAAACTTCGTTTCCACAATTTCTGCAATACATGTTTCTGATTTTAGTTTTTCCTACTCATATGGCTTTTCGTTGCGCCCCGTTT
>SCST01000263.1 GCA_004299465.1 Methylovulum sp.
GCCGTGAATATTGAATAGGTTTCCAACAACTTTAAACCCTGTCCCAAGCCACTACGCCAGACTGGTATAAGTTTTGCTGTCCAACTCAATAAGCTCAAAAGTAACGCGATTTCAGCATTGTTTCTGTCGTTTTCACAACATCGTTAACACTGAATGTCCGGTGGACGACAGGAGATGGACCGCGTAGCACCGATGAGCCGGGGGCTTAAATTAATGTTCTAACGACGAGGTAATTACGATGGCAGAGTTTTATGTTGAAAAAAACGCTCAGGGCAATGGAAATCATGTGGTTCATACCGCTTATTGTTCTTTGCTTCCTTCCAAGGAAACAGTGCATTATTTGGGATCAATCAGCAATACCCAAAGCGCTGTGAAAAAAGCGGCTGAATTATTAAGAAAGCAGGCCAGTGGCTGTTCTCATTGCACTGCTGCGTACCAGACAATCTGACAAAGCTTGCCAAGAAATCAGGAGTTCACTGTAAGCCATGCCGGCTTAGGCGCTGACCATAACCCGGCATGGCGCCTTACGCCAACCTGAATCCAATCTCCTCAACAGCCCCAAGATTAGCGGCTTGCCAAAGCCCTGTAGATACGCATCGCATTGACAACAGGCGACCCAGCCTGCGCCAATGACTTCATGGCTTATGATCACACTGAGCGATGCGACGCAAAGCTTGTATAATAGCGGGCGTTAAGCCGGGGTGACCGGTGCCAGGCCGCATGCCCTCACCTGCATGTTTCGAACGCTAACCCGAACCGCGCTACTTTCGACGATCAAACATGGCATTCAATGAAACAAGCCATTGCCCGCTTTGTCCTGAAGTGTTTCAGCATACCGGATTTATCGATATTGGCCGGACGGTTTCCATCTCTTTGCAATCGAATGAAATTCAAACCTATTCTATCGCTACAATCCCTGATTATTCTAGGCTTTGTCATTGCCGTAATACCGCTGTTTTTAGCCGTCATGACTGCCGCTTTCGGCATGCGTGAAACATCGGCCTTGGGCAGGATCATCAATTCCCAGGTCTTTGAGCAGACTAAGGCGATACGCCTGGTTTTGCAAAAGACCGGCGATATTGAACGCAAAGCCCGGCTGTTCGTGCTGCTGTCGGACCCGGCTGTGCGTCAACCCTATGAGCAGCAATCGTATGAAGGCGCGCGAGCATCATTCAAGCAAGCCTTGAGCGTGTTGCTGCAACTGCATGTCGATAACAAAATCGCATTGCTGGTCAACGAATTATCGGAAAAGGAAAACCTGATTTATCAGCAAATCATCGGCTCGGCGGCTGAAAATAACCTTAAATTGCCGATCGATGACGCATTCCAAGGGCTGCGCGAGTCCTCGCATAGTCTTTCTCGCGAATTCGAGAACCACGTTGACCATGAATTTAACGAATTGCGCCAGCGCTCGGAAGCCCTGGAAGAAGGGCTGTTAATCAAGGGCGCGTTATTATTGACGCTCTCGTTTATTGTTATCGCTATCCTGCTGATTGTCCTGTCGCGCTCCATGCGGCAACTGGACACCGGCATCCGCCGCTTGGGTTCGGGAGAACTCGAAGAAGCCATTGAGGTTACCGGTCCTTCCGATTTGCGCTATCTGGGCAATCGCCTGGAATGGCTGCGTACGCATTTGCTGGAATTGGAGGTATCGAAACAGCAGTTCATGCATAACGTGGCCCGAGAAATCGAGCTGCCGTTGCAAACTATCCATGACAGCGTACAGCGGCTTGTCAACGGTACGGACGAGGACCCGGACATCGCCCGGCGACTATGCGACAATGTTGACAAACTGAAAACGGTATCCGGGGAATTGCTGCGTTACAGCCGGATCAACGAGAAACCGGAAATGAACCGCAAAGGAACCGTCGATATAAAAAACCTGCTTGAGTCGGTCATCGTGGATTTTCAAGAGCGCCTGCAAGCCAAATCGATTAGTTTGAAAAAGCTGGCCAGGCCGGTCGAGATTACCGGTATCCCCGAGCAATTGCGCGGCATTATCGAACAGTTACTGGCGAATGCGCTGAAATATTCGCCGGTCAACGGCGAAATCCGCATCATGCTGCGCGCTTCCGGTGCGCAAATGGAATTGGAAATCGAAGACGAAGGGCCGGGGATAGCGCTTGAAGAACGCGCGCATGTGTTTGAACCTTTTTTTCGCGGCAAGGCTTCCCCATTTGGGGATAATGCCGAAGGCCCCGGATTAGGGCTGGCAATAGTCCGGGAATATGTCGCCAACCATCAGGACAAAGTCGAAATTATCG
>SCST01000264.1 GCA_004299465.1 Methylovulum sp.
CTCGCCCGCATCACTTACCAGCGTAGCGAAGCCCAGTACAAGGCTAATGCCGTCAGCCGGCAGACGCTGGATGCCGACAAGGCCAATCTTGACGTCGCAGTTGCGAACGTCGCCGAGCAGCAGGCGCTGGTTAATAAAAAAACCATACGCGCCCCGTTTAGCGGCCGACTGGGCATTCGCGCCGTCGACCCCGGCCAATACCTGAACGCCGGCACGACGATTACGACACTACAAGCACTGGATACTGTTTTCGTCGACTTTTTCCTGCCGCAACAGGCACTGGCCGTATTGAAAACCGGCCAAACCGTCGGCATTAAGACAGACATCTATCCAGGCCGGGATTTTACCGGCGAAATCACCGTCATCAACCCTAAAGTCGAGCTGGATACGCGCAATGTCCAGGTCAGGGCGACGCTGAAAAACCCCGGACATCAATTACTGCCCGGCATGTATGCGACGGTCAGTATAGTCACCGGCAGCGCGCAACGCCATGTCACATTGCCGCGCTCGGCGATCAGCTTTAACCCCTTTGGCGCTACCGTGTACCTTGTCGCTAACCAGGGCAGCGGCGCTAAAGACGCCAATAACAAAAGCAAGCTCAGGCTTAGCGCAAAGCAGGCGTTTGTCAGCACCGGTGAAACGCGCGGCGATCAAATCGCCGTCATCAGCGGTGTTAACGAAGGCGATACCGTAGTGACCTCCGGCCAGATCAAGTTACGCAACGGTACGCCGATTGTCATCGACAATTCGGTGCAACCGAGCAACGACGCCGCTCCGCAACCCATAGACCAATAAGCCGTCATGAACTTAACCGATATTTTTATTCGACGACCCGTGCTGGCAACCGTCATCAGCATGATATTGCTGGTGCTAGGCTTGCGCTCCTTAAGCGGCTTGCCGGTATTGCAGTACCCGCATACTGAAAATGCCGTCGTGACGGTCGCCACCAGTTATTACGGCGCCGATCCCGACATCATCGCCGGCTTTATCACGACACCGCTGGAAAACATCATCGCCCAGGCAAACGGCATAGACTACATCACATCAACCAGCCAAAGCGGCATCAGTACGATTACCGCGAACCTGCGGCTGAACTTCGACCCCAACAAGGCATTGACCGAAATTAACGCCAAAGTCAACTCGATACTCAACCAGCTCCCGCCGGAATCGCAACAACCGATGATCAGCGTCAAAATCGGCGAAACCATCGATGCGATGTATATCGGTTTTTCCAGCGAAACCTTGCCTGCCAATAATATTACCGACTACCTGATTCGCACGGTGCAACCCAAATTACAATCGGTGGCGGGCATACAAACCGCGGAATTATTGGGCAGCAAGAATTTTTCGTTACGCGCCTGGCTGGATCCCGGCAAACTGGCGGCTTACGCGCTAACGGCCGGGGACGTCAGCAGCGCGCTGGCGAAAAACGACTTTATAGCGGGGCTGGGCAGGACCAAAGGCCAAATGGTGCAGGTCAACCTGACCGCGTCCACCGGCCTGCATTCGGTTGCGGAATTTGAGGACCTGATTATCAGGCAGCAAAACGGCGCGATTATTCGCTTAAAAGATGTCGCCCATGTCACGTTGGGTGCCGATGATTATGAGTCCAGCGTCGCTTTCGATGGTGACAAAGCCGTCTATATCGGCCTGCAAATCGCTCCCAGCGCCAACCTGCTCGAAGTGATCGCCAGGGTGCGCGATGTCTTTCCCGAAATACAGGCGCAACTGCCGAGTGGCATTAACGGCAAAATTGTTTACGATTCGACAAAATTCGTCGACAGCTCAATTCATGAAGTGATTCATACGCTGGTTGAAGCGTTAGTGATCGTCACGCTGGTAGTATTCCTTTTCCTCGGCTCGCTGCGTTCGGTGCTGATTCCCGTGATAGCGATCCCGTTGTCGCTGATCGGCACCTTCACGATGATGCTGATGTTCGGTTTCTCGATCAATTTGCTGACACTGCTGGCCTTAGTGCTGTCCATCGGACTCGTCGTCGACGACGCCATTATTGTCGTCGAAAACG
>SCST01000265.1 GCA_004299465.1 Methylovulum sp.
GCAGCGTTTCGCCATTTGTCGGCCTGTTCGGCACGGTATGGGGGATTATGGGCGCATTGACCAGCATCAGTAAAAGCGGGTCGGCCAGCCTGGATGTTGTCGCGGGTCCTATCGGCGAGGCGTTGATTGCAACGGCGGTCGGCATCGCGGTCGCCGTGCCTGCCGTCATCGCGTACAACTTTTTTATCCGCAGGAATAAAGTTGCCTGGGCCTCGCTCGATGATTTTGCGATCGATTTTGTGCATCTCGCGCTGAAGACCTCGTTCATTATCAGGCGGCCGGCCCCGAAGCTCGCGGCTTCGTCACGAATCGGCGAAGTTCCCGTCAAGGATTATGGCATTAAGAACAATGAAGAACTGCACGCGAAAGGAGCGCAAGCCTGATGGCCTTTAAAACCCAGGAAGACGGCGATGATGTGATGGGCGAAATCAATGTGACGCCGCTGGTCGATGTGATGTTGGTGTTGCTGGTCGTGTTCATCGTCACCGCGCCGCTATTGACCAATGCAATCCATGTCAATCTGCCGAAAACCGCCGAGACGGCACCGCCCGAAGAAAAAGACCCGGTATATGTCAGCGTTGACGCGACCGGCAAAATTTTCATCGATAAGACCGAGATTCCGCTGGACTCTTTTGAAAACGAATTGCTGACACGCAAATCCGCCGATCCTGAAATAGCGCTCAATCTCAACGCCGATGACGGCGTGCAATACGGCATCGTCGCTAAAGTGATGTCGGCTATAGAACGGGCCGGCATCAGCAAGTTATCGGTTCTGACAGTCGCCAAGTAAATCATAAGTTAGTAGTTTTAATAAGCGGCTTTTTTGGGCCGTAGAGGATAGCTTTACCTATCGTTCCCACGCTCTGCGTGGGAATGCCTGTCGGGACGCTTCGCGTCCCGTGACTCTGGACAGGCAAAATGCAGTCGTCCGTCGGTTTCACGCGACGCGGAGCGTCTCAGGCTGCATTCCCACGCGGAGCGTGGGAACGATGCATGCAATCGGATGCTTGGGATATTCACAAGTTTTAATTAAACAAGTTAGGAATAGGTGATGAATAGTAAACGTACCTGGCAGCAGCCAGGAAGTCATGAAGGACTTGTGTTGCCGACGGCACATGGGCAATCGGCCTTACAAAATGTCCGCAGTAATGCCGTGAAGACGCTTAAGCTGGGCGGCAAAACCGCCTTGCTAAACGGTGCAGCCGTGATTATTGCCGGCGTGTCGCTGCTGGCACCGGATTGCGGTTCAGCAGAGGAAAAACCGGCCAATATTGACCTGGAATATGAAAATATCCGCCTGAAACAGGAATTGCTGGAAGCCAACCAGGAGCGCGAGCGGCTTAAAAAAGCGCTTGCCGAAACCGGCAATCCGGCAGCTATCCAGCCGCCGGCATCCGGCAGCGCCAATGCCGCGCCAGCACCGGTCGCGGCGACAGCGGATGAAAAAACCGCCGAAGCGTCGCCCAAAAACAAGGATTTTATCGAAGAACCCAAGAATCTTTCCGAGGTCGTCGTGACCTCACGCCGCAAGGAAGAAAAATTGCAGGAGGTGCCGATTCCTATTGCTGTTATCACCGGCGAAACCTTGAGGCGCGACAATATCGTCACGGTCCAGGACATGTCCAGGCGCGTCCCGAACCTCGGCGTTACCAGCACCAACGTCCGGCAAACCAGTATCGCGTTGCGCGGCCTGGGCAAGAACAGCGGCAATGAGTCTATAGAGTCCAGTGTCGGCGTGATGGTCGATAATGTCTGGTCTTCCTGGGTGGGTTCAACATGGACCAATTTTGTCGATATCGACCATGTCGAAGTCTTGCGCGGCCCGCAGGGTACTTTGCAGGGTAAAAACAGTAACTTAGGGCTAATTAACGTCAACACCAAAGCGCCTTCGTTCAAATCCGGCTATTACGTCGATGGTTTTGCCGGCAACCGCGATGCTTTGCAGGGCAAGGCTTCGGCTACCGGGGCCATTTTGCCCGGTTTCCTGGCTTACCGTGCGTCCATCTTCGTCGATAAGCGCGACGGCGCTGTGGAAAACCTCGATGCGCCGGTGACCCAAGGCAATGCCCAGGAAACCAATGCCCTGGGTGGTCGTATCCAGTTCCTGTTTACGCCCAGCGATACGGTGTCTGCGCGCATCATTGCGGATCGCTCATCATCCACGCAAACGATGAGCGTGAATCCCCTGATGAATGATCCGGCTACCTTCGCGGACGGCACGGTTCGCTCGACCAGCTTTACGTCACGCTTGAGCCGCGACTGGTTCGACACGATTCGTAATTCCGGGCAGCCGATTACGGTAACCGGCGATCCCCGCAAAATTTCACAAGACAACCGCCAGGTTTCGCGCGGCGACCAGCAAGGTGTATCGGGTGAAATTAACTGGGATGTCGCCGGGCATAAATTGACATCGATTTCGGCGTACCGCGACTCCCTGTTCGAACCGCATCATGACGGCGACAACAGTACGGCCGATATCCAGCATATCTCAGGCTGGACGGTGCAAAACCATCAATGGTCTCAGGAATTGCGCCTGGCTTCGCAGGAACCCGGCCCGCTTGACTACCAGGTCGGCTTGTTCGCGATGCGCACTTCGGCCGATGTCAGTAACCAGCGCCTGTTCGGCAGTGATGCCGGTGCTTTTTACGCCAGTAATAAACAGTACGCGCTGTTAAGCAGCAGCGCGCTGGGCCGGCAACTGATGGGCGACTCGTTGAATAATGTCTTGCAAACCGGTTACAGGAATCCTGAAGTCACCAGCCTGGCGGCATATGGGCAGGCGAACTGGCATATCACCGATAAGGCGACCTTGACTTTAGGCTTGCGGGAAACCTGGGAACATCGCGATAACATCGGCAATGCCGGTTACCTGGGTGGGGCGGAGCTGGGTAATTATGCCGGCGCTACGGCGGAGCAGATCGCCGCGGCCCAGGCTATCCGGTCGGGCGCGATAGGTAATGTCTGGACGGCGGAGCGGCAAGGTTTCGACCAGGATTCGCAAAACTGGCTGGTCAACCCCAGCTATAAAATCAACAAGGACATCATGGTTTATTTCTCCGTGGCCGGCGGACAAAAATCCGGTGCAGCGCAATTTAACGACAGCACCGGCGTTGTTGAAAATGTCGATCCTGAGAACGTGATGGATTATGAATTGGGCATCAAGAGTTCCTGGTTTAACCGCAAACTGGCCGTCAATGTCAATTTATACAATACCGATATCGAAGGCTTCCAGTCGCAGTTGACCGTGCCTGATTCAACTACTTCGACCGGTTTCCGGACCAACCTGGGCAACATCAACGGCATCCAGTTGCAGGGTATTGAATTGGAAACCGTTTGGCAGGCGGCGCGGGGCTTAAGTGTGTTCCTGAACGGCTCCTATAACGACGCCATCTATACAGACTTTGCCAATGCGCCTTGTTCGTCGGAATTGAACAGTTCGGCGCCGTGCGACCAAACCGGTTTCAGGATACCCAACGCACCTGAATTCACCGCCAATTTCGGCGCCGATTACCGGCTGCCGCTGGGCTTCGGTGTCTGGAATGATTTCGGCCTGGAATGGCATGCGTTTCTCGTCAACAGCTATAAATCCAGGGCTAATTACAATTCAAGCCTGGGTTCATCGGGTATCCAGGATGCTTACCATGTCACCGACGGCGGCATAGGCATCAGCAGCAAAAACGGCCAGTACAACCTGGACCTGGTCGGCCGGAATATCTTTGACACGATCTATTTGACTAATGCCGGCCAGTTGTCCAGCACCAGCGCGCCTTCGGGTACTTATGGCGACGCGCGTTATTTCGGCGTGCACTTCCGTTCAAGTTTCTAGTGGTGAGCGTGTTTCGCCGCCTGAATTAAGGCGGCTTTTTTTTACTTTACGTTTAATTTAACCAGGAGACACATTATGTCTAAATCTGTATTCAAGAGCCTGCTACCGATCATCGGCGCGCTCGTTTTTATTGCCTCAGTCCAGGCTCATGCCGAGGAGCCGGTCGTTGCCGAAGACAGCTTTGCGCCTGCCATTGCCGGCGTCACGGCGGGCGGCGCCCGTATCGAACTTATCAAGGAGGGTTTCGACGGCACTGAAGGGCCGATTGCATTGCCTGATGGCAGCGGCAGCGTTTTGTTCACCGAAACCAGGGCCAACCGCATCACCAAAATTGCGCCTGATAAAACCATCTCGACCTTCCTCGAAAACACTAACGGCGCTAACGGCCTGGCGTTTAACGGCAATGGCGACTTGTTTGCCGTACAGACGGTTAAAACCAAGGTCGGGATCATCTATCCGCAGGGTAAAGAGAAAACCTTGACGGAAAATTTCGAGGGCACGGCCTATCAGCGCCCCAATGACCTGGTGCTCGCGAAAAACGGCGGCATTTACTTTACCGACAGCGGCACGCGCCCGTCCAAGGAAAATCCTACGCCGCCGCCTTCCACGCCCGGCGTTTACTACATCAGCCCGGAAGGCGCCGTGAAACGCCTGGCTAACGACATCCAACGTCCCAACGGCATCCAGCTCAGCGCCGATGAAAAAGTGCTGTATGTCGCCAATACCTCCGGCGAGTACATTCTTGCCTTCGATATTGCCGCTGATGGTTCCATCGGAACCAAAAGGAATTTTGCCAAGCTCGCGGGTTGGGGCAAAACCGAGACTGGCGAGTTGTCCAGCGGCGCGGACGGTCTTGCCGTCGATGCCAAGGGCAGGCTGTATGTGGCGTCGAGTGCGGGCATAGAGGTATTCAGCGACAGGGGCGACGCTTTGGGTGTGATCCCGCTGCCTAAAAAGCCGCAAAACCTGGCGTTTGCCGGCAAGGACAGGAAAACGCTTTATGCCGTCGGGCGCGGTGCGGCATACCGGATTGCCGTGTTGACGGCTGGGGTTGAAGGCCGGGTGAAATAAACCGCTCCGTAATCTAGTAGGGCGCGCCGTGCGCGCCTTTGGTGTGTCCTTGTGATTTGGGGACGTAAAAGGCGCGCGCGGTGCGCCCTACAATGACAAGCATGGGAACACATGTAACCGACTAGATTTTTATACAGCATCAATTAAAGAGATTTTCCATGACGCGTAAAACAGCAAACGACTTTGATCCTGAAGTCCTCAAACTTTTCGATAAATATGTACACGGCGACATAACGCGGCGCGGATTTTTAAGTTCAGCCGCCAAATTTGCCGTGCTGGGCCTATCGGCAGAAGCCCTGCTGGACGCCTTGAACCCGCGTTTTGCTGAGGCGCAGCAAATTGCCGGCAATGATCCGCGCATCACCGCGAAATATGTCGAATATCCATCGCCGGAAGGTAACGGCACGTTGCGCGGCTATCTGGTGCAACCGGCCAAATTCACCGGCAAATTGCCGGCGGTGCTGGTGATACACGAAAATCGAGGCCTGAATCCTCATA
>SCST01000832.1 GCA_004299465.1 Methylovulum sp.
TAAAGTGATGAGAGTAAGCCGCGAGCAACGCGGCGCGATGGATTTTGATACCCAGGAGACGCGGATTATTTTCGGCAAGGACCGTAAGATTGAAAAAATAGTCCCGGTCGTGCGCAACGATGCGCATAAACTGATTGAGGAGTTCATGATCACCGCGAACAGTGCCGCGGCGCGTTACCTGAATGCTAAAAAAATCCCCAAGTTGTTGCGCGTACATGAAGGCCCGAGTGCGGACAAGCTGTTCAACCTGAAAACCTTCTTAGGTGAACTGGGCCTTAAATTCGGCGGCGGCGTAAACCCTACGCCGTTAGATTATATGCACCTGGTTGAATCCATCAAAGGCAGGCCCGATGCGCATTTAATCCAGACCGTATTGTTGCGTTCGATGTCGCAAGCCGTTTACAGCCCCGAGTTAAAAGGCCATTTCGGCCTGGCCCTGGATGCGTATGCGCATTTCACATCGCCGATACGCCGCTATCCCGATTTGCTGGTGCATCGCGCGATACGCCACTGTCTGCTGGGTAAAAACGCGGCAAGTTTTGTCTATGGCGTTCCCGATATGGTCATGCTGGGCGAACACTGCTCCGCCAACGAACGCCGGGCCGATGAAGCCACCCGCGATGTCGTAAGCTGGCTGAAATGCGAATACATGATGGATAAAATCGGCGAAGAATTCACCGGTATTATCTCAGCGGTCACGTCGTTTGGTTTCTTTGTCGAACTCGCCGAAATCTATGTCGAAGGCTTGGTGCATATCAGTCATCTGGGGCAGGATTATTTTCATTTTGACCCGACCAGCCACCAGTTAAAGGGCGAGCGCACTAATATTAATTTCCGCCTGGGCGATAGCGTCAAGGTCAAGGTCGCCCGTGTTGATCTCGATGAAAAGAAAATTGATTTTGAGCTGATACAAAAGCAGGAAGTAAAAAAAATAAAGACGGATGGCAAGCCCAGGAAAAGGCGGCGGAAAAAGCAAGCATAAATAAAATGGCGCATCCGTGCCAACGATAAATCCCGCAAGATAACAAAATGAAACCAAGCAAACTTTACGGCCTGCATTCAGTACAAGCCGCCCTCGATTACTCGCCGAAAAAAATCAGCAAGGCCTGGATAGACGCGCAGCGGCTGGACAAGCGCTTAAG
>SCST01000266.1 GCA_004299465.1 Methylovulum sp.
CCAACGCCCTAAACCGTGGCTTTTTTGTCTCCGGCCTGGACAAATCCTTACCGTTCGCCGCACCCACCAGCCAAATCGAAAACCCCTTGGCGCGTTCCGGCTTGGCGTTTGTCGGTGCCAACTTGGGTGTGCAAGGCATCAAACAAGCCGACAATACCGACGGCATTTTAACCGCCCTAGAAGTGCTGAACCTGAATCTGGAAGGCACGGAGCTGGTCACGCTGTCGGCTTGCGAAACGGGCATCGGCGAGGTGAAAGTCGGCGAGGGCGTTTACAGCCTGAACCGCGCTTTCCAAGAAGCGGGTGCGAAAGCGGTGTTGTCGACCTTGTGGAAAGTGGATGACGCAGGCACGGGGAAATTCATGCAGAAATTCTACCAACGTTTTTTGGACGGCAAACCTGCCCAGCAAGCGATTCAGGAAACGCAAAGCAAATTTATCCATGACAAAGACTACAGCGACCCGTATTATTGGGCTGGGTTTGTGATGATGGGTAAGGAATAGTGGAGCGCGGGCATCTTGCCCGCAAAACCAAAATCATTGGTGAGTAGCGTAGGTTGGGCAATATGCTTTATCGTTGCCCAACATCAACGTGCACCTGAACTGTAGGGCGGCATTTAATTTGCGAAAAAATTGCGGCTGGTTTGCGATAAAACCTAACCCAATTAATGCATTAATACTATCCTGCTATTTAAATGCAAATTATATTGTTAATCCCAAGATAGGACTGCATAACAGAAATAGAGGCTGTATCTCGCAAATTAAATGTCGCGCTACAATAGAGCTTATGCACAATAAACGTTGAATATGGTTTGTCGTAACAAGGAATCCTTATGCAGCCCATGAAATACGGGAGCTGCAACGGAGCCTCACACCAAGGGTTATTGTAAATCTCATGTATCGCTCATTTTTAGTTAAATAAAAAGCCATTTATTTCAATATGTTAAGTATCTTATCTAATTGTGCATAGACTCTAATAAAAGATACGCAATGTGTGCGCTGCGAAAGATTGTAAAAACCCTAAACATAACCGTTCGAAGTATATATCCCCGTGCAATTCACCAACCCCGAGCCGATCTACTCGCTTTTTTTCGCCATGCTGGAAGCAACCACAACCTCTCCCGACAACGCATCATGCTTATTGATAATGGCTAATTTGTCGGCCTCGATACCGAGTAACAACTCGCCTTCCAACAAGCCGACCAATTCCTTGCCGGCCATGCTGTAACGCCAACCATGCAATAACGGGCATTCATCGTCGTCTTCCATCAGCAACACTTCCAAGTCTTTACGCGATGCCAGGATGCTCGGGTTCAATGCATTTTCTTCGGCCCGTATCCTGACTAATGCCGTTAAAATATCCAGTATCGCTTCCTGTTGCTGGCTTTTTTTAGCCGCCCGGCCTTTTTCATGTAACGGGATAGGCGCACGATTTTTCGCGGCGGTAATCAATTGGCACAAAACCTTGCCATGACGGTTAACGGTACGCTCGTTAATGCCGCGTACATTGATCAAATCGCTCACGGTTTCCGGCTGCAACTTGGCTATATCAAACAGTAATTCATCACGCAACAGCCAGCTCTTGGGGCGATCTTCAGCCTGGGCCGTTTTTTCCCGCCATTCGGCCAATACTTGAATGATCGACAACTGCTTTCCGGTCAGTTTATTTTTGCCTTTAATTTTTAACCACGCTTTTTCCGGAATAACTTGATAAAGGGCGGGATTCGACAGCTCGGCGAAATCATTTTTCAGCCAGTCCGCCCGCCCCAGTTCAGCCAATTTTTGCACGACAATCTGGTAAATCCGGCATAAATAAATCACGTCATCGGCGGCATACTCAATTTGTGCATCGGTCAACGGGCGATGGCTCCAATCGGCTCGGGTGTGCGCCTTGCTTAAATTGATATTGAGCAGGCTCGATACCAGCATCGCATAACCCGGATTGTCCTGGAAACCTAGTAGCGGCGCGGCAACCTGGGTGTCAAAAATCGGCGCGGGTAATTTACCCGTCAATTGATAAAAAATTTCCAGGTCCTGGCGGCAGGAATGAAACACTTTGACAATGCCGGGATCGTAAATCACGTCAAAGAGTGCGTCCAGGTCAGGCAAGGCAATAGGGTCAATGCAGGCCACCCATTCAGGCGTCGCTATTTGCAACAGGCAGAATTTCGGGTAATAGGTTTTTTCACGTAAAAATTCGGTATCAAGCGCAAGCCACGATACTTTTTTTACCTGTTCGCACACAGCAGCCAGTTGTTCAGGGGTATTGATATAATTAATGCTTGTCATAGGACTTGGTGAACGATTATCTG
>SCST01000267.1 GCA_004299465.1 Methylovulum sp.
TTTTAATCTCGATACCATTGCCGGTAAAACCCTTGGCCTGCCGCCCGCCTATCCACTCGCGCAATACCGGCGGCATGCTCAACCAAACATATTCCTCACTGGGCTGGTCAGAGTTAAAATAATTCGACACCCCATCAATCCAGGAGGCCGCCGTCATCGCCTGCAACCGCTCGTAATACATACCGACAACGGCGCGGGAACTTAAACTCGCTTTATCAACCATGCTCTATTCCCCTTTTATAATTCAGTCGCCCAGGTGCCATACAACTCAATGCACAACGGGCCGCTAGCATCACCGGTCGCGATTTTGGCGAAATCGCCGCGCCGCGCGGTGGCTTTAGTGTTAATCAAATCTTTATTGTCGGTGCCCGGCAAATCCGGCCCTTGAATCTTGTCCGCCGCAGCCGGCGAGATATTGACGGCCACCGTGCCAAAGGCCCCGCCGTTGATAATTGTGCAATTAACCGGCGTTGCCACCGCAGGCAGTGTGATGATCTTGGCATCAACTGTCACAACAAACAGCTTGCCGTTGTCTTCAATATCCAGCGTCTTATCGACGGTAATCGCCTCACGCACTGAGTAATGCGCCCAGGGATCGACGTAATCGATGGCGTCAAACTCAACCATAACCACGCCGGAACTGACAAACCGATGCACAAAACCAATAAAAATGCCGCCGACCGGCAAAAACACAAAGGTGTCATCATCCGTCGCATAAACCGGCTGACCGACATCAGTCATCACTGCGCCGGACACCGACAATTGCGCCATACCTTCTTCGATCACGCGGACATTAATGTCACCCGCCGCCCCGGTAGCATTATTCGCCTGAGTCTCGGCAAAGCCGACAAAACGGGTGCCTGACGCTAACGGCTTGGCATAACCGGTGCCGTCAACCACACCAACGGCAGCGCCTTCGTAAATAATATCGGTGGCAATCACCGGAAATTCGTTGCGGTCGCCTACTTCATAAGCACGCGGCTTATCAGCTGCTAATGTTGTCATTATTCTTTACTCCCCAAAACCTTTACTGATCCCGATTCATTGGCGACAAAATACGCGACGTAAGTATCGACCGAACCGAATTCGGCCTGTAATGCCGCTGATTGCTCAAATTGATGCCTGGCTTTGGCCTCGCCGGTCAACGCACTGTGCTCAACCGGCGGCTTGACCTGGCTTTGCATACCGGACAACGCCGCAATCGGCTGGGCCGAATCCAAATAACCTTGCAGCAAGGCAAGATTGGATTTACCCAGCGTCACGGCCCAGGCCTTTTCAGCCTCGCCCAAAATGCGCCCGTCCGCCATGCCCTTTTCAACCAACTTTTCAATACTGTCATCAACGGTGGTTGCCGATAGCGACGCCAGCTTGCCGCGTAATTCATCAACGACGGCGCGAGGCACAAACAGCGCCGGATCGGGTTCGCAGGATGGCGTAGCGGACAGCACCGCAAGTTGTTCATTGGCCTGCACAGCAGCGGCCAGCAGCGCATCAACGGCGCTTAACGCGGCCGCTTCGTCGGCATCGTCCGGCAAGCCCAGTTTTGCTAAGAGTTGTTTCATATCAAACCCATTGTCTTCAGTGGAAAATAACAGCGCCGCCGCAGCAGCTAAATCGTTTAAATCATCAATCGCGGGGAAATTGGTCAAGGCTGCCATCGGCACGCCGGTCACCCTGCCGGTCTTGCCGTCATAGCGGATCACCGGCGAAATATAGCGGTACTCTTTCGCGGCGATGGCCGATAGCGCCGCCGCGTTCCAGTCAATCTCGACGGCATACAGGCCATCACCGGGCCGCCAGTCGAACCGCGCGCCCCACCCAGCAGCCGGAGCCGGCAAGCCGTTTTTTTCAGAACGCAGGGTTTGGTGATCGTAATCAATCAAGAACCGGCTTTTCAGCGCGCTTTGCGCCGATAGAATCGCTGTTGCCGAATCGCCATCCATTAACCAGCCCGGAATGCCTTCGGGCCGCGCATCCCGCGCCGATCGGAAAGCGCCATCGGGAACCAGCTTGATTTCAGTCGGCGCAGTATCGCCCAGCTCAACGAGTTGGGCGGACAGGGCGACGATATAAGTGCGGTGATTTGTTTTCATGGGCTGTAGTGTAAACAGCCGGGCAAGCAGCCGCGCTGTGAAACGTTTCACAGGGACGGGATAGGGCGGGAATGGATAATGAGATGCGCGAGCGGAATCGCGACGTGATGCAGCGGCTAAGCCGCCGCCAAGGCGTGTTTATAAAGCATTTGTCGGCCGCAAAAGCGCGGCGTGCGGCCGAAGACCCAGATAACGCCTGTAATCGCCGCCAGCGCTATTTTTTAAACTACACCAAAACGCCGGCATGGACAACCCAAAACTGAGTCGCGCATACATGCGCCACGATACGATCAGAAGATATTTTTTAAAGACAGGGACAGAAGCGGGTTGGCGGGAAGTGACCGCCGATCATCGAAAATTTAACCGAGTGTGGCGGCAAATGCTGGGTCTGCCGCCCGGCGATGGGCCGCCACCGGAAGCGTTTAGGAAATGAAACTTAATGAGGATACATA
>SCST01000268.1 GCA_004299465.1 Methylovulum sp.
AGAAAACGTCTAAGTATTGAAAACCGGCAACGCCTAATTGTCACGCGAAACGTAGGGCGCGCCGCGCGCGCCTGTTCCGGTACCGAGCCGCCGATGGCGCGCGCAGCGCGCCCTACGGTGAGAAAAGGCTGAATAATGACCTCTTGCAAAAACTTCAACGCTTTTTGAGTCAGATGGGAGTAATATTGTATCAATGTTTATCCATGCAAATTTGTGGCTGGCTGAGTTTTTAGGCTTAAACAGGCAGTTTGTAAGCCAGTTCACGGAAAAGCCGGATACAAGCATCCACAACCCTAGGGTCATATAGCCTTCCCCGGTTGCGCTCGATTTCCTCCAGGGCCGTATCAATACCCAGCCCAGGGCGATACGGTCGGTGCGAGGAGATAGCTTCCACCACGTCGGCCACCGTCAAAATGCGCGCTTCCAACAGAATCTGCCCCTCTGTGAGTCCTTGCGGATAGCCCGAGCCATCCAGCTTTTCATGATGCTGCAAGACGATGTCCGCTATCGGCCAGGGATATTTTACATTTTTCAGGATATCGTATCCCGCCTGCGGGTGATCCTTGATGAGCATGTATTCGTTATGGGTGAGTTTGCCGGGTTTGGAGAGGATTTCCGCCGGAACGCGGATTTTGCCCAGATCGTGAATGATCGCGGCAAAATGGATGCCGTGGATTTGCTCTTCCGCCAAGCCCATTTCCCCGGCGATGGCTGTCGCCAGTTCGCCGACGCGCCGCTGATGGCCGGCGGTATAGGGGTCGCGGGCTTCCACGGTGGCTGCAATAGTTTGGATGGATTGTTCCAGGCTTTGCCGCAGGAGGCTTGCCTGTTGCTCGTGTGCGGCACGGGTGCGTAGCGTGACAATGCCGTAGGCTAAGTCGTTAGCCAATTCCACCAGCAATTGGACTTCGTCGTCGTCGAAGGCGTCCGCCTCGGATGAGTAAATGCTTAAGCCGCCGAAAATCCTGCCGTCGCCGGAAAGCGGCATCGCGATGTTTGAAACGTAGCCGCGCGCCACCGCGGCATCTTTCCACGGCTTGAAGGCCGGGGCGCCGGCAAGGTCATGGCAAATCTGCGCTATTCCAGTACGTATGGCCTTGGCGACCGGCAATTGCCCCTGTTCCGTGTCCGCCCAGCTAAGGCCTTGCGTCCAATAATGGCCGCCCTCACTACCCGACCATGCTTTGGGCATGATGCTCTTTTCCGGGTCGTCCTCGGCATAGTCGACCACTGCCAGACGGTAACCGCCCTCTTCGACGATGACGTTCGTGACCGCCCGCAGTAATTCATCCTCGTTCGCCGCCCGCACCAGCGCCAGGTTGCCCGCCGACAATGTCCTGAGCGCGCGGTTAGCCCTACGTAGAGCATCCTCGGCGCGCTTGCGTTCGGTAATGTCGTCGAATACGGCGACAAAATATCCCTTGCTTGCACTATAGGCGGTAATGGCAAGCCACATGCCCCACACCGCCAGGTAAGTCTCGAATTTTTCCGGCTGGCCTGACAAGGATACCCGTCCATAGATTTCCAACAATTCCGGGTTCGATTCGCGTATGCCGGGGATGAGTTCGCTGACCCTTTTGCCAATCACGTCCTTCAGCCCGGTAATTTTTTCGAATGCGCTGTTAATGCTGAGGTAAATGAAATCCACAGGCTCATCCTGCTCAAACAGCATTTTGCAATGCGCATAGCCTTCCAGCATATTTTCAAACAGGAAGCGGTACCGTTCTTCACTTTCCCTCAGCGCGTTTTCGGCCCGCTTGCGTTCAGTAATGTCGCGGGTGATGCCCTGAATGAAACGCTGCTGCTGGATGTTCAACAGTTTGGCTGAAAACTCGATGGGGACAATCTTGCCATCAGGTTTTTGCATGTTGAAATCGCTGCCGCGCCCGCTTTCGGCTTCCCGGATTTCAACTAAGGTTTGTCGGGCCAGTTCATGCTGCTCTGCTGGCAATACGGCCCATGCCTTCAGTTCCTTAAGCTGTGCTAGCGTCCTGCCGGTCTGCTTTTCGAATTCAGGGTTGCAATCTACTATGTGCCAGGTCCCGCAATCGATCAGCACGATGCCATCCATAGCCTCGGTGAATAAAGCGCGGTATTTGCTTTCGGCAATCTTGCGTTCGCGGATGTCGCTCTCTTCTGACAGGGCGCGTTTGATGGCAGGCGCAAGCCGCACCAAGTGGTCTTTCAGCACATAGTCCATAGCGCCCAGCTTGAGCAGTTCCACAGCCGCCTCATCCCCCAAGGCTCCGGTCACCATGATGACCGGAATCTCGGGATGCGTGCGATGCGCAAATTCCAAGGCGTCGCGGCCGCTATAGGCCGGCAGCTTGTAATCGGCGAGGATGATATTGGGTTTGAACTCGGCTAGCGCCTGCTCAAACGCTTTGCGCGTTTCCACCCGCAGGATGATGGGCAGCAGTTCGGCATCCCGCAGCTCGATTTCCTCCAGTTCCGCGTCGGATGGGGTATCTTCCAGGATCAGGATACGCAACTCCTCCACCGGTTTGTCCATGATTATTTACCCAATGTTGGAGGACGGTTGATCAGCAGCCAATAGAGCCCCAGCTCCGCCACTACCCTGGTAAATTCGTCGAAATCCACGGGTTTGCTGATGTAGCTGTTGACGCCTAGGTCGTAGCTGGCTTTGACATCCGGGTCTTCTTTCGATGAGGTCAGCACCACCACCGGAATTTTCTTCGTGCGTTCATCCGCCTTGAGGCGGCGTAATACCTCCAGCCCGTCTATCTTGGGCAGCCGCAAGTCGAGCAACACCACTTTTGGGGCGTGTTCGGTTTTGCGGCTGGCATAGGCGCCGGTGGCGAACAGGAAATCCAGCGCCTCGGCCCCGTCCTTTACCCACACCAGCTTATTGGCGAGATTGCGCTCTTTTAGCGCCAGCATAGCCAGTTCGGCGTCGGTTGGGTTGTCTTCCACCAGCAAAATTTCCGCGTTATTAATCAGCATCGTCATGTTGTCCACCTTTAATAGGCAATGAGAAATAAAATATTGCGCCTTCATCGACTGTGCCTTCCGCCCATACCCGCCCGCCATGCCGGGTGATGATACGCTTCACGATGGCAAGGCCAATTCCGGTCCCGTCGAATTCTTCAATACCATGTAAACGCTGGAACACGCCAAACAGTTTTTCGGCATATTGCATGTCGAAGCCCGCGCCGTTGTCCTTGACGTAGTAAATAATATCCGCGCCCTCGGTGTATCCGCCCACCTCGACCAGAGCCAGCGCCTTGGGCTGGGTAAACTTGATGGCATTGCCCAGCAAGTTCTGCCAAACCTGGCGTAACATCGCCGGATCACCGTGGCAAAGTGGTAGCGCATTGATCGCCAGGGTCAACTCACGCCCGGCACAGCCCGGCTTGAGTTCCTCGAACACTTCGCGCGCCAAGCCTTCCATGTCTATCTCGGACATCGACATGCCCAGCCGTCCCATGCGGGAAAAGGCCAGGATGTCGTCGATGAGCCGGCTCATGCGTTTGGTGTTGTCGCGCACTATATTCAAGTAGCGCTTGCCTTCGCTATCCAGCTTGTCTTCATAGCGTTTCAGTATCTGCTGCGAGAAACCATCAATCGCCCGCAACGGCACACGCAGGTCGTGAGATACTGAGTAGGCAAAGCCTTCCAAATCCTTGTTGGCGACTTCGAGCTTCGCGGTGCGCTGCCGCACCAGTTCTTCCAGGTGTTCATGGTATTTACGCAATTCTTCTTCGGATTGTTTGCGCTCGGTGATGTCGCGCGCCGTAGCATAAGTGACGCCATCGTTTTTGTCATAGTAGGCCGTCCACGATAGCACAACTACCCTGCCGTCTTTGCAGACATAGCGGTTCTCAAAATTCATGGAGGGGCGAACTGCAACCTGGAGTTTCATTTCATCCGCAGTCTTTTGGCGATCTTCGGGCAGGATAAAATCCAGAAACGGCTTTGCAACAAGCTCGCTTTCATCATATCCGGTCAGCAACACGAAGGCGGGATTGACCTGCTTGAAACAGCCGTAAGGGTCGGCAATACACATCGGATCAATCGAAAGCCGGAAAAACTTGAAATACTGTTCCCGCTCCCGTTCCAGGAGCTTGCGTTCGGTGATGTCGCTAAACACGACTACCGCCCCGGTAATTTGTTCCGCCTCCCGAGTCGGCGTGCTGACAAATTCAACGGGGAAGCCGTTACCATCCTTACGCCAGTACATATCCACGCCGCGATGAGTTGCGCCTTGTTGGTATGCGGCGAGAACCGGGCATTCTTCCTGCGGGTAGGGGCTGCCATCTTGCCTGGTGTGATGAAACATAGAATGGCTGTGTTGGCCAACAAGTTCATAGACCGTAAAACCAAGCATTTGCGATGCTGCAGGATTAATGAAAGTACATCGACCATTAATGTCCAGTCCGTAAATACCTTCACCCGCAGAATCCAGGATCAACCGGTTTCGTAAGCTGAGTTGCATCGCTTCCTGTTCTGCTTTCTTACGCTTGGTGATGTCGCGCGCTACGGCAAACACGCCCACCACGTCGTTCTTGTCGTTCCGGTACACACTGGCGTTGTACAGCACTTCCATTACATTGCCGGACACATGCCGCAGGGTCAACGGGTAATCCATAACGGCTCCCTTCGCGAACACTTCCTGATAGCCTGCGCGCGCCTTGTCCGGTTCGGTGAAATAATCCGAGAAGTCGCTGCCGACCAGCGCGTTGCGGGACGCGCCGGTAGCCTGCACCGTCGCCTCGTTGACGTCGGTGATCTTGCCCTCCGCGCTGATGGTTACCAGCGGGTCCAGGCTCGCCTCGATAAGGCTGCGCGCATATTGCAATGCGGAGCGCAGTTGTTCTTCCGCCTGCTTGCGCTCGGTGATGTCCTGAAGCGATGCGATGACGTAGTCGACTAATCCGTCAGGTTTGCGTTGGCAGGCAACCGTCAAATCGGTATGGATGATCTGTTTGTCTTTACGGAAAAACCTTTTGTTCATCGAATAACGTTCGATTTCCCCTGACAAAAGTTTGCTGAACTGCGCCATATCCGCTTCTAGATCGTCGGGATGCGTCAGCGCTGTCCAGGTCATTTTGCACAGTTCTTCTTTTGTATACCCTAGCATTTCACACAGACGGCGGTTTACTTGCAGCCATTCCTGGCCCAGCGAAGTGATGGCCATGCCCACTTGTCCCAACTCAAAATAGTTGCGAAAAAGGGCTTCACTTTGCGCCAATTCCTGTTCCATGCGCTTGCGCTCGGTGATGTCCTTGTTCATGATCATCCAGACTTCGCCGTGTTTGGGATGCGTAAACACGGAAGCCGAAGCGGCGCACCAAAAACGCTTGCCATCCCTGGTTATATTTTCCGTCTGTCCTTGCCAGACCCCTTTTTGGGACAGTGTCGCACCAATAGCGGCGGTGATTTCTTCTGTCGAGTCATCGGTTCGAGCGAACAGCACTGAAAAAAACTTCCCGGCCAATTCGCCAGGGCCATAACCGAACATGCGCTCGGCTCCCGGATTGGTATAAACAATGACGCCATCGGTTGCATGAACCAGCAACACCGCTTCGGTCATCTGCGCTATCATCCTGGACTGGAGATAAATGTCTTCCTGTACGGATTGCCTGCTGATCCGCAAATGCCGG
>SCST01000269.1 GCA_004299465.1 Methylovulum sp.
TTGTCTGCGCCGCGCGTGTGCATCTTCGCAGGCAAAGCTGCGCCGGGTTATTGGGCGGCCAAGCAGATCATCAAGCTTATCAACAATGTCGCGCAGCGTATCAACAACGATCCGCGCATCGGCGACCAACTCAAAGTCGTTTTCATCCCCGACTACCGTGTTTCGCTGGCGGAACTCATCATTCCGGCGGCAAATTTGTCTGAACAGATTTCGACCGCAGGCATGGAAGCTTCCGGCACCGGCAACATGAAACTGGCAATGAACGGCGCCTTGACGATGGGCACATTGGATGGCGCGAATATCGAAATTCTTGAAGAAGTTGGCGATGATAACATTTACATCTTCGGCCTTAAGGCGGAAGAAATCATGGACATGCGCCAACATAGCCGCTACAGGCCGGAAGAATATTATATCCGTAGCGAGCGCGTGAAGCGCGTAATGGACGCGATCAAAGGCGAGCTGTTCTGCCCCGGAGAGCCGGGTCTTTTCGAGTGGATATTTAATGCCTTGATTCATCGCGGCGACTATTACTTCCATTTAGCGGATTTCGATGCCTATGTCGAGGCCCAGGACAGGGCCGCCAGCGATTTTTCACAACCGGCGCTGTGGTCGCGCAAGGCTATCCTGAACGTCGCGCGGATGGGCAAGTTTTCCAGCGACCGCACCATTCGGGAATACGCCCAGGAAATCTGGGGCATGCTATAGTCATTCCAGAAGAGGGAACATTTTTGTAGTGGGCTTTAACCTGCGACAAGCCGCGCGAGCTAACTGTAAACGTAACTATTCAGATCCTTGCCTGAAGCGTAGGGCGCGCAACGCGCAGCAAGGGACTGAATGGTTACCCACTAAGCTAAATGGGAAATGCCTATGAATCGAAACGGAAGCAAAAGGAAACCAAAATGAAATTTGATGAACGACAAGAGCAAAAAACCATCGTTATCAGGCCGCTGGAGAAGCGCCTGGATTCTTACGTGGCAGAGGAACTGAAGGTCCACATGAAAAACATTGTACGTAACGGCCATCTACACATCGTGCTCGACTTGAGCGATGTTGAGTTCGTTGACAGCAGCGGACTGGGCGCTATCATCGCCACGCTGACGGCGCTACGTCCACAAGGCCGGTTGATGGTCTGCGGCGTCAGTGATAACGTACTTGCCTTATTCCGCCTGACCCGAATGGATCGACTCATTCCAGTGATGGGCGATACCGATGAGGCGCTACGGGCAATGTCCAGTGAATGACTGTAATGTCGAACCTAAAAATCCTAGACGCTATATAGGCTTGCAGCGACGGAGCAGGGCCGCTACATGACATCATCACACTCACAGGTGCCCTGGGAGCCTGCGACCAATCCTGGCCGCTTCTTGCAAATCCCCGCTAAGTTGTATGGGCACCCTCAGGCGATTCACATGTTGTTGGAGACCTTTGACCAGCTTTGCCGTGGCTTAGGTAAAGTGCGGCTAGCGGCCGGACATTCAGGCGTCGGGGAAACGGCTTTGGTGCAGGAAGTACGCGAACCGGTCGGATGCAGCAATGGCTTTTCCTAGAGGGGGGAAATTCAATCAATACCAACAAGACGGCCCTTACTTCGCTATCCGACAAGCATTGCCGGGGGCTTTGCCGCAAACTCGGGCGCGGCGATGACTTATAACGCGAACATTGAAAAACCGGATTGCGTCAGGCCGTTGGCAATTCGGGCGATGTCCTCGCACCGCCCCTATCGGCCCGCTTTGGGGACACTTGTTACAGCGTTTTCATATCAGGTTGATTACACCATTGTCGCTAATGTTCAACAGGTATCTGTTGGAGGTCAGGCTTTGCCTGACAATCAGGCAAAGCCTGAGCTCCAAAATGCTTTACTTTTAGGCATTGAATAACCAATGTAGATTGAAAACGCTGTAATAACCATTTTAAAGTATGAAATATCTGCCTCGCCGTAAAACCAATCTATTTGTTGTTATATTAGTAGCCATGATTTTGCTGCTCGTTGTGCTGCTATATAACCATGACGAACACAAGCCGCGCATAAAAATCGGTGTGTTGCACTCGCTCAGCGGTACGATGGCGGCGAGCGAAACACCTCTGGTGGATGCGGTGCGGTTAGCGGTGGAAGAGGTCAACCAGTCCGGCGGGGTAAACGGGTCTGAGATTGAGATGATCGTCGTGGATTGCCGCTCGGATGCGGATTATTGCGCGCTGCAAGCCGACAAACTGATCGCACAGGACGAAGTGCGGGCGCTATTCGGCTGCTGGACATCGGCTTGCCGCAAGGCCGTCAAGCCGGTGGTCGAAAAGCACCATCACTTGCTGTTCTATCCGGTGCAATACGAGGGTCTGGAACAATCGCCCGACATCATTTACACGGGCGCTGCGCCCAACCAGCAACTCATCCCGATGGTGGGCTGGGCCTTGCAACATCGCGGCAAGCGTGCCTACCTGATCGGTTCGGATTATATTTTTCCGCGCACGGCGAACCAGATCGTCAAAAAGTTGTTGGCGGCGCAGGGCGGAGAGCTGCTGGCCGAACGCTATGCGCCGCTGGGCGAACGGAACCTGGATACCTTCGTACGCGAGATTGTGGAGCGACATCCCGACTTCGTGCTGAACACGCTGAACGGCGACAGTAACCGGTACTTTTTCCAAGCGCTACGCCAAGCAGGCGTCCGCGCCGAAGACATTCCGGTATTCTCCACCAGCATCGCCGAGGCGGAACTGGCGACGATGGGACCCACGCTGATGGCCGGGCATTATGCGGCATGGAATTATTTCCAGAGCGTGCAGAGCGACGAAAACCACGCCTTCATCGAACGCTTCCGCCGCCGCTTCGGCCGGCAACGGGTATTGGATGATCCCATGGAAGCGGCCTATATTGGAGTGCAGCTGTGGGTCAACGCGCTACGTAGCGCGAGGACGCTGGAGATGTCCACCGTAAAGACCGTGCTGACGCAACAGACGCTGGCCGCACCGGAAGGCATCATCGCAGTGGATGCCGGCACGCGCCATCTGTGGAAGCCGGTGCGTATCGGCCGTATACGCACCGACGGCCAGTTCGAACTCGTCTGGCAGTCCGGGCGCAGTATGGCGCCTGCACCGTTTCCGTTCTTTATTCCTCGCGCCGAGTTGTCAGCCATGACGGAAGGTGCGCGATGAAAATTTCGACGCGTCTATTGGTGCTGTTCCTTGTGGTGGCCGTGCTGCCGCTGGCGCTATTCGGCTATCTCAACTTGCGCGAGGGCGAAGCAACGCTACGCGCCGAGGCGCTGGGCAGGATGTCCGGCCTGGCGGACAAGAAGGCGATCCAGGTCAGGAGCTATGTGGCGGAGCGAGTGCAGGATATGCGTTTTTTGGCGCGCAGCCCCAGGGTGATGACGGCGATAGGCATACTGTCAGAAGAATATGCCGACGGCCGACGCGTTAAATCGCGCTATACAAAAGAAGATACGCTGACGCGCCAGTATTTTGACCGCTATGTGGAGGAAACGGGGGTGTTCCATGACGCGCTCCTGATTACCCCGCTGGGCGAGATCGTTTATAGCCAGAAACATGAGGCCGACTTCGCCACCAACCTGATGGACGGCCCTTATCGCGATTCACAATTGGCATGGGCGTTTCGCGCCGCACGCATGACGCTGGAACCGGTGATCTCGGATTACGAGCATTACCCGCCATCGCAGGCGCCGGCGCTGTTCATCGCCGTCCCTATCATCGTTGACGGGCGGTTCAAAGGGGTGTTCGCGGTGCAGTTGGGCAACGACCTGTTCTACCGGGTGGCGACGGATGCGACCAGCTTGGGACTAAGCGGCGAGGCCGCCTTCGCCCAGCGGGATGGAGACAACGTGCTGTACACCACACCACTCAAGTACCGTACCGATGCCGCGATGAAACTCCGGCTGAATTTACAACAAATCAGGGCGACCTCGATGTTCGGTGCGCTTTCCGGCGAGTCTGGCGAAGGCGTCAAACCGGATTACCGCGGCATACCGGTGGTGGCCGCATGGCGCTACCTGCCGGAACTGGGCTGGGGGATGGTCGTCAAGATCGACGCGGACGAGGTGTTCGCGCCTATTGTCAAACAGCGGATATTGCTGCTGGAGACATTGCTGGCATTGATGTTGTTTGCTGCGCTGGTCGCCTACTATTTCGGCCGCAAGATTATCGCCCCGCTCGATGAGATCGCGCGGACCGCGGACGAAGTAGCCAAGGGCAACCTGGACAAACGGGTGGATGAGTCCGCGCCCGGCGAGTTAGGACTGTTCGCGCGGGCGTTCAACGGCATGGCCGAGAAGCTGCAAGCGCTATACGGCACGCTGGAAAAGCGCATTGAGGAACGCACCCGCGAGTTGAATATCAGCAATGAGCAGTTGCAGGAAGAGATCGCAGAACGTAGGCAGGCGGAAGCAGCCTTGCGGGAGAATGAGGAACTGTTGAATGCCATCATGAGAATCCTGCCGGTTGGACTCTGGTTTATTGACGCAGCAGGGAAAATTGTCTTCAGTAACGATGCGGCGCAGCGAATTTGGGCCGGCGTGCGCTATGTCGGCATAGAGCAGCTCGATGCCTACAAGGGCTGGCGGCTTGATAGCGGAAAACCGATGGGCCCTCATGACTGGACGGGGGCCAGGGCTATTGAGAAGGGCGAAACGTGCATTGAAGAAGAGATCGAAATCGAGTGTTTCGATGGCGCGCACAAGATCATTCTCGATTCCGCCGTGCCGCTATGCATGAGTGACGGGAGCATTCGCGGCGCTGTCACCATAAACCATGACATCACCGAACGCAAGCAAGCCGAGGCAGCGGTTCGGCGGCTCAACGCCGAACTGGAACAGCGGGTGATGCAACGCACCGCTCAGCTCGAAGCCGCCAACAAGGAACTTGAAGAGTTTTCCTATTCGATGTCGCACGATATGCGCACGCCGTTGCGTGCGCTCGATGGCTTCTCGAAGATCCTGCTGGAGGAACATGGCGCCAACCTCGACGACGAGGGCAAGCGGCTGTTGAAGGTGCTGCGCGACAATGCCCGGCGCATGGGGAGGCTGATCGACGACATCCTGCACTTTTTGAGTATGGGCAGGCGAAGCATGGAATTCGGCCCGGTCGACATCGCCAATATAACGACAGAGGTTTTCACGCAGTTGCAGAATGCGGCTCCCGCACGCCGGATGCATCTTAAAATCGGCGCACTCCCGTCAGCCTGGGGCGACCGCGACATGATCCATCAGCTAATGCTGAACCTGCTATCGAATGCCGTCAAGTTTTCACCGATCGATGGCGATGCGTTGATCGAGGTTGGCGGTGCGACCGAAGAGGCGGGAAATTGTTACTCTGTAAAAGATCACGGCATAGGTTTCGACATGTGCTATGCGGGCAAACTGTTCCGGGTATTCGAGCGCGTACACCCGACGGGCCAGTACGAAGGTTCGGGCATCGGCTTGGCCATCGTCAAGCGCATCGTCGAGCGCCACGGCGGCCGGGTATGGGCGGAAAGCAAAGTCAACGAAGGCACGACAATTTATTTCATTTTACCGATAAAGGAGGACACTGTTCATGGATGATACGGTGAATAAAGCGGCAATACGGGTGAAGAAATTGCGCATCCTGGTGTTGGAGGACACGCCAACCGATGCAGAACTCGCCGGGTACGAACTTCGCAAAGCCGGCATCGATTTCATTTCCAAACGCGTGGAGAAGCGTGCTGAATTTGTCCATGCACTCGAAGAATTCCATCCCGACATCGTGCTTTCCGATTACAAACTGCCCGACTTCGATGGCATGTCCGCATTGCAAATAGTGCGGCGCGACTACCCTGAAATTCCTGTCATCATCGTTACCGGCGCACTCACTGACGTCAAAGCGGTCGAACTGATCCATGCGGGGGCAATGGATTATGTACTGAAAGAACAACTGGTGCGTTTAGCGCCTTCAGTACAGCGGGTATTGTCTGAAATGCAGGAAGTCAACGCACGCAAACAAGCGGCGGAAGCGCTGAATAAAATCCAACTGTTGCTCGACGAAACCGAGCAGATAGGAAAAGTTGGCGGCTGGGAATTTTATATTGACACTGGGAAAGTGATATGGTCGAAAGGGATTTATACCATTCATGAAGTGGATAGCAACTTCGAACTGACACTAGAAAAAGCCATCGATTTCTATACCCCCGCATCCAGGCCGACGATTGAATTGGCTGTGAGTCGGGCGATCGAGCAGGATGAAGCATTTGATGAGGAACTGGAGATCATCACCGGCAAAGGCAACCTGCGAAACGTTCATACCATAGGAAAAATAGACGCTGAACACCGGCGAATCTATGGTTTCTTCCAGGACATCTCCGAGCGCAAGACCATGGACAAACAATTGCGCGAATCCATACTGAGTTCGCCTAATCCCGTCATGATGCATGCCGAGGACGGCGAGGTTCTCATGCTCAGCAAGATGTGGACCGCCATCACCGGCTATGACATGAATGACATCCCGACCACAAGGCGTTGGGCTGATAAGGCCTATGGCATCCAGTCGGAAATAGCACTGGAGAACATCGAAGCGCTGTACGGTTTGCAAGAAGTGCGACACGAGGGGGAGCGCGTTGTCAGAACCGCTTCCGGCGAAATTCGCCTATGGGATTTCCAGAACCAGCCTTTGCAGAAATTGCCGGACGGCAGGCGCGTGGTGCTGAGCATGGCGACCGACATTACCGAGCGGGAAAGGGCAGTATCCGAACTCAGGATCGCCGCTACCGCCTTTGAGTCT
>SCST01000270.1 GCA_004299465.1 Methylovulum sp.
GGTATCGCCATCTTCAATAATCGCTAACGGCCCGCCGACATAAGCTTCCGGCGTGATATGACCGACCACGAAACCGTGCGTGCCGCCGGAAAAACGGCCGTCGGTGATTAATGCGACCTCTTTGCCCAAGCCCTTGCCCATGATGGCCGAAGTCGGCGACAGCATCTCGCGCATACCGGGGCCGCCTTTGGGGCCTTCGTAACGGATGACGATAACATCACCCTTGACGATGTCGCCGTTTAAGATGCTTTGCAATGCCTGCTCTTCGGCATCGAATACCTTGGCGGTACCGATAAAGCGCAAGCCTTCCTTGCCGGTTATTTTCGCAACCGCGCCTCCGGGCGCCAGATTGCCGTATAACACGACCAAATGGCTGTCTTTTTTGATCGGGTTATCGAGCGCATGAATCATATCCTGCCCCTCTGGATAAGGCGTTACATCGGCCAGGTTTTCCGCCAAGGTAAGACCGGTGACGGTCAGGCAATCGCCGTGCAATAGACCTGCTTCCAACAAGACTTTCATCAAAGGCTGGATACCGCCGATTTCAATCAGTTCCGCCATCTGGTAACGACCGCTGGGCTTTAAATCGGCCAGCATCGGTACGCGCTTGCCGATACGCGTAAAGTCATCCAGCGTAATGTCTACATTAGCCGCATTGGCCATCGCCAGGATATGCAGCACCGCATTCGTCGAACCACCCAGCGCGATAACGACGGTAATCGCATTTTCAAACGCGGCTTTGGTCATGATGTCGCTGGGTTTGATGTCTTTTTTCAACAATTCCAGCACCGCCGCACCGGCGCGCTCGCAGTCTTGGCGCTTGTCATTGGAAATTGCCGCTTGCGCCGAGCTGTTCGGCAAACTCATGCCCAGCGCTTCTATCGCCGAAGCCATCGTATTGGCCGTATACATGCCGCCGCAGGAGCCAGCACCAGGGATAGCCTTCGCTTCAATTTCGGCGAGCTCGGCATCGTCGATTTTGTTATTGGCCCGCGCGCCTACCGCTTCAAAAACCGAAACCACATCCAGTTTTTTGTCTTTGTGGCAACCCGGCATAATCGTGCCGCCGTAAACAAAAATCGCCGGGCGGTTCAGGCGGGAAATAGCAATCATGCAGCCCGGCATGTTCTTATCGCAGCCGCCGATCGCGACGACGCCGTCAAAACCCTGGCAACCGACCACGGTTTCTATCGAATCGGCAATCACTTCGCGCGAAACCAGTGAATATTTCATGCCTTCGGTGCCCATCGAAATGCCGTCGGAAATCGTGATGGTATTAAAGATCACGGCCTTGCCGCCGGCATGATTAACGCCGGCCGCCGCATCATCGGCCAGTTTGTTGATATGCATATTACACGGCGTGACCATGCTCCAGGTTGACGCGACGCCTATTTGCGGCTTATTGAAATCTTCATTGCTGAAACCCACCGCGTGTAGCATCGCGCGACTCGGTGCGCGCTCCATGCCGTCTACGACCAAAGAAGAATGGCTACGGGTAGGATGATTTAAATTGGTCTTGTCGCCTGAATTGGACATGTATACGATTCCTGATGAATGGGTAGTTGAAAGGGATACCTGCCGGCAAAGCAAAAAACCTCATGGTTTTGCTGCCGGCGTCTTATCCCTATTTTGATTAGGCTTAGTACGAATCCCAGCTGTTTTTGCGCCGCCAACCCAGCTTAGGCAGGATAAAACCTAAAATAACGCTGAAGAAAGACAGTATGCCGCCGTACAAAAACCAGTCCTGATTAGTGGTGTCTTTTAGCGCCTGGTTTTCAAGTTTAAGCTGCTGCAATTCACGTTCGGCATTGACGACACGCTCCTGGAGTTCATCGCGCTCGTTTTTTAACTGTATGACGCCGGAAGCCGCTTTTTTTAGTTCGCCAAGCTCAAGGCTTAAATTATCCCGTTCAATTGCCAGGGATTTTTCCAACGAGGTGCCCGGTGTAATGGAATCCTTGACAATTTTCAGCTCGGCTTTCAGCCCTGCATTTTCCGTCTGCAGCGCTTTCATGTTTTTATTATTAGTTTCCACTTGTTCCCTGGCGGGCGGCTCTTTCTGGATGTGGCGTGTTTGTATATAGCCTTCCATGCCGTTATTCATCCGGACGGGAGTGAACCCGGATTTGGTTTTTTCGCCGACAACCGTCAGCGGCGTTCCGGTAGGCAGTAGTTTCAATACCTTACCTTCGTTGCTTGCTTCAGCCCTGAGCGTTAAGTTCAAATTGTCGGTGACATAAACGATTTCAGCCCATGCCGTACCGAAACCGGCCGATAAGATAACAAACGAAAGTAATATTTTTTTCACGGGAATCTCTGCACTTATCTCTTAAATTCAAGGGGCGTTTCAGTGGGAATTTTAACGTTATTTTCTACAGATAAGAAACTCCAGTAACGCTTTTTGCGCATGCAGGCGATTTTCGGCTTCATCAAAGACTACGCTTTGCGGGCCGTCAATCACATCGCTGCTGACTTCCTCACCGCGATGCGCCGGTAAACAGTGCATAAACAGCGCATCGCCCGCAGCCGCATTCATGATGGCCGTATTGACCTGGTAGTCTTTAAAGGCGATTTCCCGCTGCTTTTGCTCTTCTTCCTGGCCCATGCTGGCCCACACATCGGTGACTACCAAATCCGCATGCTTGGCGGCCGCCAATGCGGTATCAAAAAACCTGACACAGTCACCGCCCGCGTCAACAATAGCCTGCGAAGGCCGGTAAGCGGAAGGGCAGGCAATATTCAATACGAAACCAAGCCGCATCGCGGCATGGATGTAAGAATGGCACATATTGTTGCCATCCCCTATCCACGCCACGATTTTACCGTCAATATCGCCGCGCAATTCGAAATACGTCTGCATATCGGCGAGCAACTGGCAGGGATGCTGTTCGTCGGTCAAGCCGTTAATAACCGGCACGCTGGAATGTTCGGCGAACGTGGTTACCGTCTCGTGCTTGTCGGTTCTGAGCATGATGCAGTCGACCATGCTGGAAATCACTTTGGCGCTATCGCGCAAGGGTTCGCCGCGCCCCAATTGCGTATCCCTCGGCGATAAAAATAACGCGCTGCCGCCGAAATGGCTCATGCCCGCTTCGAAGGAAATACGCGTGCGGGTCGATGATTTTTCAAAAATCATCGCCAATACCTGGCCTTTTAGCGGCTGGTAATCGGGATTGCGATTTTTTTTCAAGACGATAGCCCGGTCGATCAAGCGGCGCAATTCATCGCCGGATAGATCGAGCAAGCTGATAAAGTGCCTGGGATTCATGATTGCTCCGTATAGTCCTGAATAAGAGCTGATAAACTGTCTACAAGTTGATGTATTTGTTGCTCGTCGATGATTAACGGCGGCAGCAGGCGGATGGTTTTTTCATTGGTGACATTGATTAATAAGCGGCGCTGCAAAGCGGACTTAACTAATTCGGCGCATGGGCTGTCGAGTTCGATGCCTATCATCATGCCTTTATGGCGTATATCGACGACATGGGTGTTGCCACGTAACTGCTCAGCCAGTCCGGCACAAATCGCATCGCCTTTTTGCACAGCCGATTCGACCAGATGTTGTTGATCCAAGGCCGTTAACACCGCCAACGCCGCGCTACAGGCCAAGGGATTACCGCCAAACGTAGAGCCGTGCGCCCCTGCCGTCAAGACCTCAGCGGCCTTGCCGCGCGCCAGGCAGGCGCCGATCGGCACGCCGTTGCCCAAGGCCTTGGCCAGGGTACACACATCGGGCAGGATAGCGTTGTGCTGGAAGGCGAAAAACTTGCCGGTACGGCCGACGCCGGTCTGGATCTCATCGAGCATCATCAGGAGTCCACGGCTGTCGCACAGCGCCCGTATCCGGTTCAGGTAATCGGAGGCGGGAATATTTACGCCGCCTTCGCCCTGTATCGGCTCGACCAGGACTGCAACAATATTGTCATGCTCGGACAGAGCCTGCTCTATCGCTTCCACGTCGTTGTAAGGCACGCGAATAAAGCCCTCGACCAGCGGCGCAAAACCTTGCTGCACTTTGGCGTTGCCGGTCGCGCTCAGCGTTGCCAGGGTGCGTCCGTGAAAGCTTTTTTCCATGACGATAATCGCGGGACTTGCTATCCCTAAGCCGTGGCCATATTTACGCGCCAGCTTGATAGCCGCTTCATTCGCTTCCGCGCCGGAATTGCAGAAAAACACGTTATCCATGCCGCTTTTTTCAATCAAGGCATCAGCCAAGCGCTCTTGCACCGCTATGCCGTAAATATTGGAGGTATGCAGCAATTTGCCGCTTTGTTCGCATATCGCCTTATGCACGGCCGGATGCGCATGACCCAGATTGCATACGGCTATGCCGGACAAGGCGTCCAGGTAGCGGTTATCATTTTCATCCCACAACCATACGCCCTCGCCCCGTTCGAAGGTAATGGGCAAACGTTGGTAGGTTGGCATAATGTGGCTGGTCATAAAGTCGGCCTGTAAGCGAAAAACGGCAGTCCATTGCCTTAAAAAAATGTTCGATTATAAGTTTCAATCAACCCTCAGGCAAGCATCATGCATTAACATTTGCTTTTTTAAGCCCACTAAAGTTGATAGAATCCCTTGGTTTTTATTTATTGAGTGATGCTGACTATGAACGTAATAGAAAGAATTAAAGACCAGATTGAAAATAACCCGGTCGTTTTATATATGAAGGGCACGCCTGATTTCCCACAATGCGGATTTTCAGGGCAAACCGTACAAATACTGGATCTTTGCCGGGCAAAATATATGTCCGTTAATATCTTTGAAGATCCTGAACTGCGCGATGCCTTAAAAGAATATTCAAACTGGCCGACATATCCGCAACTTTACATTAACGGCGAACTCATCGGCGGCTGTGACATCGTGATTGATTTGTATAAAAAGGGCGAATTGGTCAGCATGCTGACGGCTGTTGGCGGTATCGCGGAATAATGCGTTAATTCCCGCCGGGTTAGCCGCGCTAACCCGGCAAACTTTGCTGCGCTGCCAATGTTTCATGGCGCTTCCAGCGGTTAACCACGCGGCAAAACAGTTCCGCGGTTTTTTCTGCATCATACAATGCCGAATGCGCTTTATCGTTATCCCAGTCCAAGCCTGCAACCTGGGCAATTTTCGCCAGCACGGTTTGTTGATAGACCAAGCCGCCCAAAGTCGCCGTATCAAAACTGCTGAACGGATGGAAAGGGCTGCGCTTTATTTGCGTCCGGTGAATAGCGGCATTCAAAAAAGCAATATCAAACGCCGGGTTATGCCCCACCAAAATCGCCCGCGTACAGTTATTACGCTTTATCGCCTGCCGAATCGGCTTAAACAGCATCTCCAACGCGGCTTTTTCGTCAATCGCCATACGAAACGGATGGTGCGGATCAATACCGTTAAATTTTAGTGCCGCCTCGTCCAGTTCCGAGTTTTTAAACGGGATCACGTGCGTCGAATAGCGCTCGGTAATTCCCAAGTCGCCATTGCTGTCGAGCTCGACAATAACAGCGGCGATTTCCAGTAAAGCATTTTTCTTGGGATTAAAACCGGCCGTTTCTATATCGACAATGACGGGAAGATAGCCTCTAAAGCGTTTATCCAAAGGTATTGCGGGAGTATCCATGTATCGTATGATGTCCTAAAAAGGAAGGGTACCGCATGTTACGCGAAGTTGACCTGAAATAAAAATCGGCACCCTGTGGAATAAGCATTCACAGCATCTTCCAGGCCAGCGCTTCGCCCGCTTTTAACGGCGTAATCGCCACGCCATCGTCCCCGTAAACGAGCGGGACTTGCCAGGCGGACTTTACCAACGTGACGGTGCCGGTACTCCTGGGCAAACGATAAAAATCCGCGCCATGAAAACTCGCGAAGCCTTCCAATCTATCCAATGCACCGGCGCGCTCAAAGGCTTCGGCATAAAGTTCCAAAGCCGCATGTGCACTGTAGCAGCCCGCGCAACCGCAGGCGTTTTCCTTCAATGACGTCTGGTGTGGCGCGCTGTCCGTCCCTAAAAAAAATTTAGGATTGCCGCCGGTTGCTGCAGCGACCAATGCCAGGCGGTGATGTTCGCGCTTCAGGATAGGCAGGCAGTAATGATGCGGGCGCAGGCCGCCAGCCAATAGCGCATTACGGTTAAACAACAGATGTTGGGGTGTAATCGTCGCCGCGACCTTGGCGCTTGCCGACTGCACAAACTGCACGGCTTCCGCCGTCGTCAAATGTTCCACGACGATGCGCAAACCGGGGAAGTTTTCATGGATGGCCGATAACTGCGACTCGATAAACACCCGCTCCCGGTCAAAAATATCGCAGGCGTCATCGGCTACTTCGCCGTGGACCAAGAGCGGCATGTCATGACTTTCCATTACCGCCAATAGCGGATAGACAGCGTGAATATCGGCAACCCCGGAATCCGAGTTAGTCGTAGCCCCGGCAGGATACAGCTTAAACGCATGAACATGCCTGGATTCGGCGGCTTTTTTGACCTCAACCGCCGTCGTCGACCCCGTCAGGTAAAGCGTCATCAGCGGCGTAAAATCCATTCCCGCGGGAATCGCCTGCAAAATCTCGTCGCGGTAAGCGAGGGCCTGCGCCACGGTTGTCACGGGCGGCTTAAGATTGGGCATGATCACGGCACGGGCGAATTGCCGGGCCGTATGCGGCATAACCGTTTTTAAAATCGCCCCGTTCCTGACATGAAGATGCCAATCATCCGGCCGGGTAATGGTTAATGTTTTCATTGTGGACGCTGTATCTGTAAAATGGGCAGTTATTTTATAGTAAGTTCTATAGTAAGTGCCTTGAAAAACTTACACTATACCTTATTGTAGTTATTATTTTTGTTAGGAGCTGTCAATGCCAATTTACGAATATCAATGCCAATCATGCGGTCACGAGCACGAAGCATTACAAAAACTCAGCGCGGAGCCTTTAATTGTCTGTCCGGCCTGCAGTAAACCGGAGCTGATGAAAAAAATTTCAGCGGCAGGATTCCGCCTGAAGGGCGGCGGCTGGTATGAAACCGACTTCAAAAGCGGTGCCAAAAAAAATGTCGCGGGAGAATCGTCCGCACCGGCATGCGGCTCGTCGGCATGCGGCACCTCCGGCTGCAAGAG
>SCST01000271.1 GCA_004299465.1 Methylovulum sp.
CAGGGCTATGGCTTGCTCCTTTTATAGAAGAGCATTTGGGAGGGTTATTTGCATTTCTCTTGCTCGTGCCGATTGCTGTTATGTTGTTTGCATACGCTTGGCAATATCTGCCTAAAGCAATTCTGGAAAAAGTGCCTGAAGGTTGGGATGGTGCGTTGCTGATACCCGTTATTGCCTTGAGCGGCTGGTTTGCTTTTACAGTAAGCGTACCCTTGGAAGCTTGGCTTTTTGACGGCACATTGCGTGATTGGTTTAAAAGCGAATTCGGCATAGGCTATGATCAGCGCAACGCTTTGGTCGTGGGTATTGCGATGGGTTTTGCGGTAATTCCAACCATTTTTTCAATTGCTGAAGATGCTATCTTCAGTGTCCCTAAGCATTTAACTGTCGGTTCATTGGCATTAGGTGCAACGCCTTGGCAGACGATGTCTAAAATTGTGTTGTTAACAGCGAGTCCGGGAATTTTTTCTGCGGTAATGATCGGTTTTGGGCGCGCAGTGGGTGAAACCATGATCGTGTTGATGGCAACCGGTAATACGCCGGTAATGGATTTAAGTGTTTTCCAAGGTATGCGTACATTAGCGGCTAACATTGCTGTTGAAATGCCTGAATCGGAAGTCGACAGTACACACTACAGGGTCTTATTTTTAGCGGCTTTGGTGTTGTTTGCATTTACTTTTGTCTTTAATACACTCGCCGAAGTTATTCGTCAGCGCCTACGCGAAAAATACAGCTCATTATGATAAAAATATGGTTTAAAAGTGGAGTTCCTTGGGTATGGCTTAATGCGGCAGCGGTAAGCCTCTGCTTGATTATGGTTGTCGCGGTGCTTGGCTTGATCGCGGTGCGTGGGACGGGGCATTTTTGGCCGTCCAGAGTGGCGCAGTTCAATTATCAGGAAGATGATGGACAACTCAAAACGATTATTGGTGAACAAGTCGATACCAGCATAACGCCTGCGATAATGGCCAAAGCTACAGGTCATAAAATGGCTGAAGGCGAAGATACATTGGTGCAGCATTTAATCAAGACCGGTAATCGCGATGTAACGGGTACGGATTTTCGCTGGATACTGGAACGCAACATCGAACAGCGGAAGTACCCTGTCGGTATGATGGTGGTTGAGCGCCGTGAATGGGGTAATTTTTACGGACAGTTGGTTGCGGTTAAGGAAAATGGCAAAACCATTGCTGAAGGTGATGGTGCCTGGCCTGTTGCCCAGGAAAGGCTGGATGCGGCTTTGGCGGTTTTTGATGAAATAGTGTACTTAGAAAAAAAGGAAATTGGGGCGGTAAACTATGGGCTGGAACGCTTGAGACTCAAGCAGAAAAGTTTACAGTTAAAGAATCGCTGGGATGCCGAGGCAGAAAAAGAGACGGCCTTAGAAAAAGCTGCTTATGAAGCGCAATATAAACAATACCAGGCACAATTGAGCGCTTTATATCAAAAAGTGAGAAAAGACAGTCTGGTTGCTAAAATAGATAATGGCAGCGAGCTGGAAATTTCCCTGTCTAAAATTGTCAGAATTTACCAGCCTAATACCATGAACCTGTTTGACAGGATCGGTCATTACGGCAGCAAATTTATAGAGTTTTTAACGGATGATCCCCGTGAGGCAAATACCGAGGGCGGTATTTTTCCGGCTATTTTCGGCACTATCATGATGGTTATTATGATGTCGATTATTGTTACACCCTTTGGAGTGATTGCTGCGGTTTACATGCGCGAATATGCAAAACAGGGATTTATTACACGATTGATCAGAATTGCGGTTAACAATCTGGCCGGCGTGCCTTCTATTGTTTATGGCGTATTCGGCTTGGGTTTTTTCGTTTACATACTGGGGGGCAATATTGATCAGTTGTTTTTCCCGGAAGCCTCTCCCGCCCCTGTGTATGGTACGCCGGGTTTATTATGGGCTTCAATCACGCTCGCGTTGCTGACTTTGCCGGTTGTTATTGTATCAACGGAAGAAGGTTTGGCGCGTATTCCTAAATCCATACGCGAAGGTAGTTTGGCATTAGGGGCTACCAAACTTGAAACCTTATGGCTAACCGTGTTGCCGATGGCAAGTCCGGCTATGATGACGGGATTGATTCTCGCGGTAGCGCGCGCGGCAGGTGAGGTTGCTCCGTTAATGCTGGTAGGGGTCGTCAAATTGGCTCCCACATTGCCGCTGGATGGGAACTTCCCGTTCTTGCACTTGGACAGGAAATTTATGCATCTTGGGTTTCATATTTACGATGTAGGATTTCAAAGTCCTAATGTTGAGGCAGCAAGGCCCTTGGTTTATGCGACATCGTTATTATTGGTTGTGGTGATCTTAGGGCTTAATTTGGCAGCTATTCTTATCAGGAATCATTTGCGCGAAAAATACCGGGCACTTGAAAGCTAGGATGGGTTGGGCGGTGTCAATAGCAAGGCTTATCAAAGAAATTTGCGGGAAAAATACAGGGCATTGGAAGGTTAAATAAATGACAGCACAAGAAGTACGTACACACGCAATTGATATGAATTCTGTTCTGAACAATCGTGTAAATCGCAATGAATCAAATGAAATCAGTATTAAGGTGGAAAACTTAAACCTTTTCTACGGAGATAAGCAGGCCTTGCACGGCATTAATATGGACATTCCCAAGAAAAAAGTGACTGCCTATATTGGTCCCAGT
This sequence comes from Methylovulum sp., assembly GCA_004299465.1. Classification (GTDB taxonomy): domain Bacteria; phylum Pseudomonadota; class Gammaproteobacteria; order Methylococcales; family Methylomonadaceae; genus Methylovulum. The sequence continues at coordinate 2,670 of SCST01000271.1, forward strand.
GGTTGTGGTAAATCGACTTTATTGCGTTGTATTAACCGAATGAATGATCTGGTTGACAATGTCAGTATTGACGGCAAGATCCTGCTGGATAACGAAAACATTTATGACAAAGCGGTCAACGTTGCAGATTTACGCCGACGTGTCGGGATGGTATTTCAAAAACCGAATCCTTTTCCCAAGTCTATATTCGAGAATGTGGCTTACGGTCTTCGAATTCAAGGCATCAACGATAAGCGAATCTTGCAGGAAACAGTCGAAAATGCACTGCGGGGTGCGGCACTCTGGGATGAAATGAAAGACCGATTAAATGACAATGCCTTGGGCATGTCAGGGGGGCAGCAGCAGCGGCTGGTTATAGCCAGGGCCATTGCGATAGAACCCGAGGTATTATTATTAGATGAGCCCGCATCCGCGCTGGAT
>SCST01000029.1 GCA_004299465.1 Methylovulum sp.
CCAGATTTTCGACGTTGGCCCCGAGCGTGTAATTGAAGCCGGCATAAACCGTATCGATACCGCTATGGTTACCTTCCGTGACGGTATCACCCGAGTTGTCGATCAGGTAGGTATCATCGCCCGCTCCGCCGTTCAGCCTGTCTGTTCCGCCCGCGCCGTTCAGCACGTTGTTAGCGCTGTTGCCGATCAGGATATTGTTGCCGGAGTTGCCGGTTGCATTGACGGAGCCGGTCCCGGTCAACGTGATGTTTTCGATGGCCGATGGCAGTGTGTAGGACACTGACGCTTTTACGCTGTCCGTCCCTTTGCTCGCGTATTCGATAACTGTATCTGAACCGTTGTCGATGATGTAAGTATCGTTGCCCGCACCACCTAACAAGGTGTCGATGCCGGCACTACCATTGAGAACATTATTTCCTGAGTTTCCGGTGATGCGATTGGCGTATGCATTGCCGGTGCCGTTGAGGTTGGTCGTGCCGGTCAATATCAATTTTTCCAATTCGGTAGGCAGCGTGTAGGTGATTCCCGCATTGACGGTATCCACGCCGCCACCCGTTAATTCGATGACCTGATCGCCCGTATTGTCAACCAGGTAGGTGTCGTCACCGGTTCTGCCTTCCATCTGGTCGGCGCCAAGATTGCCGTTTAAGACGTTCCCGCCGGCATTTCCTATAAGGGAATCATTTCCATTCGTTATTGAACCGTAAGATGAAACCGTATCTGGAAGGAGAAAGTGGCTGCTGTTAAGCGATGACGGATCGACATCGAATAGCGTGATATAAACAGCGCCAGTCCCACTACCGGCACGCACCTGGGTGATTGGATCACTGCCCACCTGCCACTGGGAAAAAACCAGATCGTTGTAGCTGCGAAGATTCGCCAATTGGCGCAGATCGATCCGTTCGTTGGCATCGTTAGGATCAAAGTCGTTGATTAAATTGCTTGCCGTGATAACGGTACGACTGCCAACAACAGCCGTTGTGATTCCGGCAACGCCTTTACCAGACGGCGTTGCAATAAAGTGGTCGCCGTCAGCTCCGCTCATGATACCGTAGCTGATGTCGTAGGCGATGTTGGAGCCACTTCCGGAAAGGACGATTTCCCCTGTGTCCCCGTCCAGATAAAAGTTGTCAAAACCGGAACCACCCAGTAACAGATCACGCCCTCCTCCCCCAATAAGGGTGTCGTTGCCATCGCCACCATCCGGGAAATCATCCCCTGAACCACCTTCCAGGTAATCATTACCCGATTCGCCAAATAAATAATCGATCCCGCTACCGCCGAATAACAGATCGTTGCTGGGTCCGCCCCACAGGGTATCGCCTCCCGCGCCACCTTCAAGCCAATCGTTGCCACCAACAAGCAGAGAAGAACGCTCGCCGGAGAGGATGTCATTGCCGTTTCCGCCATCCAACAAATCGTTTAAGGTGACGGCTGCTGCTATGTCATCTCCTTCCAAGCCATAGTAAGCCAGATCTCCATTCGTTGAAGGTAGCGGAAAATTAAAATTGTCTCCGGTATCCTGTATCGCTGGTGAATTATTCTTGAGATAAGTGAGATAGGTTTCCAATGCAGTTTCGGTTGGTATGAAGGTTACCTGCTGTTCAGTCAATTGAGCGGCTTTGACGTTGTTCAATACGATGCTTTGCCCGTCCCCTAAGCTCAGGCGAAGATTGGCTCCTATCTGCGTTTTGTTAATCTGCGCAAAATCCTGAATCCCGGAAAAGCCGATTAACAACAATTTTTCGCCCGCCTCGGAAGGTAGAAAGTCCTTAATTATATCCTGGGAATTAGCTTCTTTGCGGAATACGAACACATCCCGGTCGGCTCCGCCTGTTTCCGTATCATTACTCCTTCCGCCATCCAGGACATCAAGACCCGCCCCGCCATTTAGCGTGTCCTTGCCACGACCGCCAAAAAGCCGGTTGGAAACGGCATTGCCGATTAGCGTGTCGTTGCCGTCCCCGGCATAGGCC
>SCST01000272.1 GCA_004299465.1 Methylovulum sp.
GTCGGCAGGACATCGGCATCATCGTCGATGCGGTCAACGAAGTCGTCGATATCAGGCAAATTGAGATTGAACCGCCGCCGAGCTTCGGCGCAGGCATACGCCTGGATTTCATTAGCGGCATGGCTAAGCGCAACGGCAGCTTCATCATCCTGCTGAATGTGAACCGTGTGCTGTCGATGGAGGCTATGGCGGCTTTGGAATTCAAAGGTGATTTTAACTCGGCGCTTCCAGGTGCGAACGCCTGATGGCAAGTCCTGTCTGGGTTTGCTTAGCGATTCTTTAGGAGATGATATGCACAGAGACAAACAAGTTAACAAAGCCGTGACGCCAAAAGGCGCAGAACTTTTCGTACAAATGGCCTATCATGAAGCAGGCCATGCCGCGGCGATTTATCTTCGCAATAAACAGCTCAATCTTCCCCAGATATATTTCCATATTTTGTTGACAGGTTTTAACCGGCCAAAATGCGAAACCGATGCAGCGGCCTTGCCTAGCCTTGCGGATTGTCAAGCCAAGCTGGAAGGCGGCTTGCTTATCCATAGCCTGGCAATGTCGGTAAACAGCAATGCGACGCCGCGGGAAGCGCAGGCTTGCCAAATGGCTTACGAGGCCGATATTATTAATTTACTGACGGGTCCCCTGGCGGAAGCAAAGCATATTGCACAAAGAGACGGCGAGCCTATTAATGCTCGTTTAATGAATATCGAAGCGCTGAAAAATTACGGCGGCAAGTCCGACCTTGAAAAAATTGACGAATATCTTGAAATATTCTGTCCTGGGCAGGAAAAAAAAGCGGAAAAACTGGCGGCGTTGTTTTCAGCGGCTTTCAGTTTCATTGACCAGCCTGATCACTGGCGTGCGGTCACGCAGCTTGCGCATTTTATTTGCACCCATGAAAAAGAACTTATTCGTTGCGAAGACGCGATTGCGGTACTGGATACTTCGATTGAAAAAGCTTGCCTGTCTAAGCAATGGTAACTATTCAGCCCCGCTGTAGGGACGAGCCGGAGAAGGCGCGCGCGGCGCGCCCTACGCTTCAGGCAAGGATTTGAATAGATACAAGCAATGGTTAAATAATTGGCCTGCCTGGTATTCAGGTGCGACAACAAGCAACATTGACGGTTTTGGAAACGACCCATGACAGCTATTACAGCAACCCGACAATTTCCGGTGGTACCGATAGGGCGGCAAACTGCCGGTGATCGATGTGGCGGCGCGTTTCGGCAAGTGCAACAGCCGTTTTATCATCCTGCCGAATATTGGCCGCGTTTTATCGGTAGACGAGATGGCCGCATTAAACAAAGCGCTTATGGACGGGCTGAACATGCCGGTTGCTGACCCGGACAGCCGGATAGCTCCGCATGGCCCAGTGGTATTGGCAAAGCACGAGTTTATCTGGATAAAGGATTACCTTTATAAGCGCGCCGGTATCGCATTAAACGACAGCAAACAGGCCTTGGTTTCCGGGCGCCTGGACAAGCGCTTGCGCCATTACGGTTTGTCCAGTTATAGCGAATATTTTCATTTACTGGATAAACCGGGGTCTGAGCAGGAAGCCTTGATGGTCATCGATTTATTGACGACTAATGAGACCTATTTTTTCAGGGAACCCCAACATTTCGAATTTCTCAAAAGCCATTTTTTCCCCATGCATCCCGCCAGCCGGCCATTACGGTTTTGGAGCGCCGCCAGTTCAAGCGGCGAAGAGGCTTATACGCTGGCCATGTTGGCGGCGGAATTCTCCAAGACCGAGCACTGGGAAATTATCGGTACCGACATTTCCACGCGTGTGCTGGAAAAAGCGCGGCGGGGTTTGTACCCTATCAGTGCCGCGGAAAAAATCCCCACGTCGTTGTTGAAAAAATACTGCCTGAAAGGCAATGGCGAATACGAGGGCTTTTTCCTGGTCGATTGGGTGTTACACAGCCGCGTTAAGTTTATGTATGCCAACCTGATCGATAAACTGCCTGACTTGGGTTGCTTTGACGTGATATTTTTACGCAATGTGATGATTTACTTCGATATGGCGACCAAGCAACGGCTGGTTGAGCGCATCCAGCATTATTTACAGCCCGGCGGATATTTTTTCATCAGCCATTCGGAATCGCTAAGCGGCATAAAATGTGACTTGCAGATGGTTTCGCCGTCGGTTTACCAGAAAACTGAAGAATAACCGCGTCACTACTCGTCCATCAAATACAATGGAACGCAGATGACGCTGATAGTTATACCCACAGGGCACAAGTGATTAGCGCAGATTTTTCGTAACTACTCAGCGGCTTGCCAAGTTACTTGAAGTTATACTCGCTCTGACCTGTGTAGGGCGCGCCGTGCGCGCCTTCTCCGATACTTTGGGCAACGTGCCAATCCGTTGGCGCGCGCAGCACGCCCTTATATCTTGATTCAGCCATCTTTTGGGGGCAGAATCCCCGACTGATCATCG
>SCST01000786.1 GCA_004299465.1 Methylovulum sp.
TGATAACGGTTGTGTACGGCCTCGGCCTGCTGCTCGAGGAAATAGCGACTGAGTTGTTCTATCGTCGAATGCCCGAAAAACAGCGCCGGCGTAATGTCGACGCGATAATGCCGGCTCAGCAGGCGCGCGAACTCGGCGAGGCTGATCGAATCAAAACCGAAATCCGTAAGATTGGCGTGATCATCGAGCTGGTCGCTGCCGATTTTCAATTGCCCTGCAATCAACGCTTTCAAATCCAGGTTCACGCATTGCGGTATCGTTAAGCCTTTCAGTTCGGGCGGGCGTTTTGGCCGCGCCTCGCCGGCAACCGGCGCTTGCGTCAAGCCCAGAAATTGGTGGATACGCTCCGCCTGCCCTGCCAACGCCAGGTATTGGCTTTCTGCGCCGGACAGCAGCCGTTCAAACAGCGCGACGCCTTCTTCGGCTTCGAGCAGACGCTGGCCGCTGGCTTTCAGATAGAACCGGGTCTCTTCGTCGCTAGCCAGGCCCATGCCGTCCGAGCGCCATAAGGGCCAGTTGATCACGACGGCCTTGCCCGCACCCTGCGCGGATACTGCATTGCGATGCCGCGCATAAGCCATCAGGAAACGGTTCGCCAATGCATAATCGCAGGAGCCGAAATCGCCCAGTATCGCGGCGCTGGACGAGAAATAGCAGATGAAATCCAGCGTTTCGTTCGCTAACGCCTGGTCCAGCGCCAAAGTACCGGCAATTTTAGGCGCGATGACCTGTTCAAAATCGGCAACGGTTTTCCCGGCCAGGCTGTCGCTGCCGATAATGCCGGCGGCATGGATAACGCCGTGAATCGCGCCGACATCCTGCCTGACGCTACGCAGGCCCTGCGCCATTGCGCCGGCATCGGCGACATCCGCCTGCAGGTAAACGACGCTGCTGCCGTAACGCTGCAAGGCCGCGATTTGCGCCTGTTTGCGTTCATCCAGCGGACTGCGGCCCGTCAATATCAGCTGCGCTTTATAGGTTTTTGCCAGGTGTTCGGCGAAGATCAGCCCCAAACCGCCGCAACCGCCGGTAATCAGGTATGTGCCGCCGGTTCTTATCGGACTGTAGCCGGTGTTTTCAGGCGGCGCTACGGCGCGAATGCGGCAGCTGTAGCGTTTTTGCCGCCGGTACAGAACGCTTTCGAATTTCTGCGCATGCAATTCGTCCCACAATACAGGCAGCCATTTGCGCATAGACTTTATTCGTAGGGCGCGCCGCGCGCGCCTTATGCACTCAAACCGCGAGGACACATCAAGGCGCGCGCGGCGCGCCCTACGAACACCTTTGGTCGCGGATACAGAAATAAAACTTTGCCAGGCCACTGAATTTACCGGCCGGGCTTCAGCGTCATCAAGAATGGCAAGCGCCAATTGCGTATCGGCCGGCAACGCCATACGCGACGAACGCTCGAATCCCAGCCACGACTCCAGGTAGCATCGCTCCAGTTCCGTGTGATAGCGGGCCGCCAACAGCACCCGGCGGACTGTTATTTTCGAGGCTATCATCGCCTGCAGCATCGTCACGATAGGAGCGACATCGCTTTCGAAGGCCCGGCAATACAGCAATGCGTCGATTTCGGCGTAGTCCTCGCGAATCGCGCTGAATGCCTGTATCAACGCCGCTTTATCGGTGCTTGGCGCACGATATAAGCTTGACGACTCTTTTTTATAGGCGCCGCCCTCGACGATAAAAATCAGCCGAGTTTGCGGCGCGAGCGTGGCGGTAACAGCCTGTTGCTGCGCCACATCCGAAACTAGGCATACCAGCGTTTTTATAGCCTCCGCTTGCCGCGCGCCCTGCGGAGTTTCCTGCCAGTCTTCGGCAAACAGCAGCACGGCGTCTGCCGGCATTTCCTGTTTAGGCACTTGCACATCGCCTGACGGCATCACTGGCGTTTCTGCGCCGCCGGCCACCCAATAATGTTCCGCGGCAAAAGGATAAGTCGGCAGGCCGATACGGCGGGGCGGCGCATCGCGATACAGGCCTGCACCGGCTATCGTATAGCCCTGGCAATAAAAATCCGCCAATGCCGATAAAATATCCCGGTAAGTATCGGGAGATTCGCGCAGTTCCAGGCTTTGCTGCAACAGATGCGTCACACACTGCTGTATCGCTTTTTGCCCGGTAAAATCGCGCGGGACTTTGCCGTGAAAACAATTCCCGTGCTTCCGGCCCGTCGCCTGCATCAATACGGTAAGCGCATCGGATAGGTCATGCACGACCGCCGCATAACGGTATTGAAAATGATGGCGGCCGTCCAGCAAGGTATGGCTGATCGCTGCAAGCCCATCTAAGCCCGGCTGTTGCAATACGCCGATTAACGCGCCGATTTTTGCCGTCAACGCGGCTTCCGTTTTGGCCGACAAGGCCAACAGGTAAAACGGCGCTGATTCCGGCTGCTCCGTATGCTGCGCATAATCCTGTACGACGACATGCGCATTGGTGCCGCTCATGCCGAACGCGCTGACTGCGCCGGTGCGCGGCTTGCCGTCCCGTCCGGGCCAGGGCGTAAGCTGCTTGTTGACATAAAACGGGCTGTGCCGCCACTCGATATAATCGTTCTCGTCTTCGCAATACAGGCTGGCCGGAATCTGCTGATGCCGCATCGCCTGCACCATACTGATCAGGCTGACCAGTCCCGATGCGGCAAAGCTGTGGCCGAAATTGCCCTTCGTCGATGTCAGCGCGCAATACGCCTGTTTTTCGGTGGATTCCTTAAACACCTCGAACAGCGCATTGATCTCGACCGCATCGCCCAAGGCCGTGCCGGTGCCGTGCGTGACGATGTAGTCTATATCCGCCGGATCGATATGCGCCTGCCGGTAGACCCGCGCCAGCAGTTTGGACTGGGCCGCACCGTTCGGCGCGGTCATGCCGTTCGTCCTGCCGTCATGGTTGATGCCGCTGCCGTTGATCAGCGCATGTACCGGGTCGCCGTCCGCCAATGCCTTCGCCAGCGGTTTCAGCACGATCGCGCAGGCCGCTTCGCCGGGCACCATGCCGTTGGCGCGTTTATCGAACGCATAACATTTGCCGTCGGCCGACGACATGCCCGCCTGCGCCATCGAAATATAGCGCTCCGGCGTCAGCATCAGGTTGACGCCGGCCGCTATCGCCGTATCGCATTCGCCATTGCGCAAACTCTGGCAAGCCAGGTGCACCGCGACCAGCGCCGATGAACAGGCGGTATTGACGGCCATCACCGGGCCGTCCAGGTCGAGAAAATACGCGAGCCGCGCCGCCAATACGCCGTTATGGTTGGACGTGACGCCGGGATGGGTTACCAGGCGCTGGTAATCGCCGTCCTCGACGCCGACAAACATGCCTACCGTCTGCCGTTCGAGCTGGGCCGCGCCGAAGCCCGCATCCTCTAGCGCATTCCACGCTTCCTGTAGCAGCAGGCGTTGCTGCGGATCCATATTCTCGGCGTCTTTAGGGGAAATCTCGAAAAACAGCGGGTCGAATTCGCCGACGCCAGGGACGAAAGCGCTCCATTTGCAATTGGTTTTACTCACGTCCTGTACCGGGTCGCCGTAGTAATCGCGCCAGTTAAAGCGCTCGCCGGGAATTTCCGTGACGGTATCTTCGCCTGCCGCCAAAATCCGCCACAACTCGTCGACCGTGCGGGCATTCGGGAAGCGGCCGCTGATGCCGATAATCGCTATCGCTTCATCGTGACGGTATTCGGCGTTCGAAGGGGCTGACAGGATTGATTTGGGTGCGGGCTGTGCCGCTTGCACCGGCCGTTGCACCGTTGCCGGCGCTGTCTGGTAAAAGGCCTGCATCGTATCGCCATGCTCGGCCAGGAAATACTGCGCCAGTTTTGCAAGGCTGGCATGCCTGAAAAACAATGCCGGCGAAATCTCAAGACGGTAATGCCTGCCCAGCAACTGCGCGAATTCCGCGAGGCTGACCGATTCGAAGCCGAAATCGGCGAGATTGCTGCGCGTGTTGAGCCTGTCCACCGGGATTTTCAGCACAGAGCCGACCAGGGCCTGCAAGTCTTCGGTCACGCGTTGTTCAATATGGCCGCCGGGTGTCACGGTTGCGCCACGCATCAGCGTTTGCGCCGTCGGTTCGGGCGTCTGTAGCCGGCACGCAGGCGCCGCTTTGCTTCTATCCGTCAGCCAATAACGTTCCTTGGCGAAAGGGTACGCCGGCAGGCTGACGCGCTGGGGTTTGACGCCTTGGTAAAACTCTCGCCAGTCTATGCCTTGGCCGTCCAGCCAACTGTCCAGCAACTCGGCGGCCGTCATGCCGCCTGTTTTCGCTGCCGGCCGGTCGTCGCCGGTATTGACCCTATTCCGGTACACCGCGCCATCGCTACGGCCCTCGACATACCCCGCCAGTTTTTGTTTCAGTTCGTCCAGCGATGCCGCTATCAAGGCTAGCCGCTCTTCCATATCTTCCCTGCCGACTTGCAAGGTGTAAGCCAGATTGCGTAGCGTATTGCGGCTATCCGATTTCCAGCTCTCGCCGCTTATGGTACTGAGCAATGCTTCAGCCTGGATTTTCAGGCGATCCGGCTGTTTTGCCGACAAGATGACCAGTTGCGGTTCGTCACCCGCTACGGCGTCGCGGCTTTCGGCATCGTTATATTCGGCGATAACGGCGTGGGCGTTGGCCCCACCCGCCCCGAACGATGAGATGCAGGCCAGCCGCGGATGTGCTGTGCCGTCTATCTGCGGCTTGGGCCATGATTCCAGCGTTTGCGGGATGTAAAACGGGCTGTCGGCAAAGTTGATATTGGGGTTGGTTTGCGCCGAATGCAGCGACGGCACGCGCTGCCGATGCTTCAGTTGCAGCAGTATTTTGGTCAACCCGGCGATGCCGGCGGCGGCTTCCAGATGGCCGATGTTCGACTTGACCGAGCCCAGCGCGCAATACTGTGCGGCGTCGGCAGTCCGGCCGAAGGCCTTGTTCAATCCGGTGATCTCGACAGGGTCGCCCAACACCGTGCCGGTGCCGTGCGCTTCGACATAACTGATAGCTCGCGGATCGATACGCGCTTCCGCCAGTGCCGCGAGGATCATATCGGCCTGTGCGTTCGGGTTCGGCACGGTATAGCCGTAGGTTTTGCCGTCGTGGTTGATCGCGGTGGCCTTGACCACGGCGTAGATGTGGTCGCCGTCGTTAACCGCCTCGCGGACCGGCTTGATCAATACCGCGCCTATGCCTTCGCCGGGCACGAAACCGTCGCCGCCCGCGCCGAAGCTGCGGCAGCGCCCGTCGCCGGCCGACATCGCCAGTTGCGCATGCAGCCGGTATTTGTTCGGGTGCAAAGACAGGTTAACGCCGCCGACGATCGCCGCGGCGCATTCTCCGCGTCTGACGCTGACGACGGCCTGGTGCAATGCCGTCAACGATGACGAGCATAAGGTATCGATCGCCATACTGGGGCCGTGAAAATCCAGCACATAAGAGATTCGGTTCGCAATCGCGCCATAGACCGAACCGACAGCCCGGCTGTCCTTGTCCATTGCCATGCTGTGCAGTTGGTATTCGCCGTACATGACGCCGACAAAAACGCCGATTTTGCCGCCGAATGCCTGCCGCAGGGACTCGCGGTTATAGCCGGCGTCTTCAATCGTTTCCCAGACGGTTTCGAGGAATAACCGCTCCTGCGGGTCCATCGTTTCGGCCTCGCGCGGCGAGATATTGAAAAACAGCGGGTCGAAACAATCGACATCGTCGATAAAACCGCCCCAGCGGCTTTGGCTTTCGTAATCGCGGTAATCCCAGCGTTCTGCCGGGATCTCGGTGATGCAATCGACACCGTTTTTCAGGTTTTCCCAGAACGCTTCGATGTTGTTAGCTTTCGGGTAACGGCCGCTTAAGCCGATGATCGCAATAGCTTCATCGGCTACAGGATCTGTCTTAACCGGAGCTGCCGCGGCTTTAACGGCGTCCGTCGGTTCGGTGGGCGAACCGGCTTCGGGCGCTGTAAAGCCCAGGATTTGCGCCAATCGATAGTCATGATGCTCAAGAAAATAAGCGGCCAAATCGCGCAGCGTCTGGTATTCAAAAAACAGCGTCTTGGATAATTCGCCGAAATCCTGTTCCAGCCTGATATTCAACTGCTTGATCAGGTAGGAACTGATGCCGTACCGGTCGAACGTGGCCTCTGCATGCAATTGCGTCACGGGAATTTCCGACGCCTCGGAAAAAACAGCTTTCAGGTATGCCTCGACGCCGGCCTGCGACAGGCTGCCGGTATTTTGCACCGTAGGCCGTTTTTCAGGCCGCTCGGCAATCCAGTGTTTTTCCTTCGCAAACGGGTAAGTCGGCAACGGCACCCGTTTGCCATTGTTATGGTTAAGCCCGCTCCACAAAAAACGCGCGCCAGACACCCAGCGCTCGGCGATTTCAGGTAAGCCAAGCTGTCCCGGCTCGCGACCGGACGCATCCTCGACGTCGGCCCGCTCCTCGTTGTTATACACAAATCCAACAGGGTTGCAAGGCGCCGTCATTCCGGCAGGGATGCCGGAATCCAGTGCCATGGAGGGTAACTTGTCGCTGGCACAAGTGCTTGATTCAGACGAAGTGCCAGCCCACAGACTCACCTCCCTGCGACTGGATTCCGGCAATCCCTGCCGGAATGACGTGTTTCGACATACTTGTGTATAAACAAGAGCAGCCCGCCCCCGGAACAGGCCGGGAATATCTTTGGCCCCGTCCAGCCACGCGGCCAGCTTGTTCTGCAAATCCTCGTGATTATCGGCAATAACCGCCAGTCTTTCGGCCATTTCAACCCGGCCGACCCGCAAGGTATAGGCTATGTCGGCCAAACGCGGCAACGTAACGCCGGCGTCGCTTAAAAAAGTATAGAGTCTTTTTGCGAGTTCCATAAGCTGCGGCCCCGTGGCGGCTGAAAGTACAATCAAGCTGGGTGTAATGTCTTCGCTGCTGTCTTGGTCAATATATTCTTCAACAATGACATGGCCGCCCGAACCGGTCGCGCCGAGCGCATTGATCAATGCGCGCCGCGGCCCGCCATGCTGCCAGGGCGTCAATTGCTCGACGATAGCCAGCCCGCTGCCGTCCAATTGCAGTAACGGATTCCGCGGCCTGCTGCCCAGGGTCGGGAAAATTTGCCGGCGTTGCATCTGCAACAGCACTTTCGTCAATTGCGACATCGCCGACGCCGATTCCAGGTGGCCGATATTGGCCTTGACGCTGCCGATATAGATCGTATCGCCGGCTTGCCGGAATACCTCACCGATAGCCGCTATTTCCGATGCATCGGCGAGGCTGGCGCCCGGTGCGGCCGCTTCGATGTAATTGATAGCCGACGGCGCTATCGCCGCATCGTTCAGCGTCCTGGTGATCGACGCCTGCTGCGCGGCGGAATTCGGCGCGCCGTAGCGGACGGTCCTGCCGCTGTGGCTGATGCCGGTGCCGTTGATCAGGCCGTGAATAGCATCGCGGTGCAACTCAGCCTCGGCGCGGGCCTTCAGCAATACCACGCCGACGCCTTCGCCGGCCACCCAGCCGTTCGCCGCGCTGCCGAAAGGATGGCATTCGCCGTCTTTCGACAATAAATCCAGCGTATGCAGCAGACCCTGATGATAGGGATGGCTCATGATGTTGATGCCGCCGACTATCGCCACGTCGCATTCGCCGTTTTTAATGCTCGTGCACGCGTAATGCAGCGCCGTCATCGCCGACGAGCACGAGGTGTCGAAGCTGATGCTCGGGCCGTTAAAATCGAAGAAATAGGAAATCCGGTTCGCTATCGACGAACGCACCGACGAGGCCGGCATCCGGCTTTGGTCTTGCCAGTCGTCGGAACCGTGATGCTGGTAATCATCCCACATCACGCCGATGAAGACGCCGACTCTGTGATGTTTCAGGCCTTCCGCCGTGTAGCCTGCGTTCTCCAGGCATTCCCATACCCGTTCCAGTAGTATGCGCTCCTGCGGGTCCAGGGTCTTTGCCTCCATCGGCGTAATCCTGAACAACTGCGCGTCAAACGTATCGATAGCATCGAGAAAACCGCCGATATGGCTGAACTCATCGGCAGGATGCGCCGCGCGGTTCCTGTACTGGCCGGCGCGAGCGAATGACAGGCGGCTGATAGTGCTTTTGCCCTGTTGCAGGTTGTCGGCGTATTCTTGCAGGGTTTCCGCGCCGGGATAACGCCCGCTGATGCCGATGATCGCAATGTCCTGCCGGGCCTTGCCTGGAACTTCCGCGCCGGAAGCCTGAATCCTGCGACCGGCTTCGAGATAAGGCCAATCGGCCGGCATCGCCAGTTTGACGCTGCCGCCGACAAAGCTGTGCAGCAGTTCGTCGCCCGGCGCCAATTTAAAGTCGGCGCGGATCTTATCGAATAACAAGCCGCCGATAGGACAGACGCCCAGCTCGAATTCCGCCTGCCTGTCGAGCAATAACTGGCCGATATAGCCCGATTCCAGCAATGCCGTGTGCATATTTTGCTGCGCCGGCGCGATGAGGAATAACGCAAATTTTGCCGAGCCGGCATGTTTGCGGTTAAACGGCGTATAGCAGTGTTTGAGGTTTTCCGACAAGGTCGGCGCAATCCGATACAGCTCGTGAGATTCCGGCTCGTAGCGGTAAATGCCTTCGTCTATGCCGTCCACGCCGTGCGCCGTAATATAAAGATAGTATTTGATGCCGTGCGTGCCGGTGATGGACGGATACAGGTAACGGGCCTGTTCCGGCCTTAACAGGCACAGGAACCGGCCCAGGGCCCCGGCGGGAACCGGACTGTCCAGATAATCGCGCTTCGCGGCGCGCAATAAATAACGAATTTCTTCAGCCGGCAGCTCGGCAAGTTTTACAGCGCCTTGTTTGACATCCCTTAGATGCGCCTGTTGATGGTGCAAGGCGTCACGTTCCTGTTGCGTCGGGAATCCGCCCTCCGCACCCGGCACATTAACCAATGCCCCGGTTTTGCCGGGCAATCCGTGGGCCGGGATGTTGGGACGCGTTCTGTGCGCCTGTTCGTTTTGAAAATCCGCGCCGCCGCCGAGCAGGCAATGAACGAACTGGTGGCTACTGTCGAGCTGGAAGCCTGCGCTGATGCTGTCGAAGTCGACGACGCTTACCGGCATCAGCGCCAGCTTAAATTCGGCCTGCCGGCTGCTTAGCAATTGCCCGATATAACCCGCTTCGAGAACCGATAATACCGGGCCCAAGGCTTTGTATATAGGATTGATCGCGGCAAGCTGCGCGATAAAAAACAGCGCAAAACCGGCGTCATCAAACAACGCGCGGTCATCGTCGAAAAACGCCGAAGCCGCTATGCCGGTCCCGGCGCTTAATGGATACAGCTGGTGTTCAACCGGGTGGTAATAGTAGATGCCGCCGGCCAGCCCCTGCACGGCATTATCCTTGACGTATAAATAAGTCTGTACCGGATTGAGCCCACCGGCGGATGCATAGAGATACTTGGGCGCATCCTTGTAACGCCCCTGTTTCAACAGCGACAACAACCGCCCTAACATAGCTATCGTCAGCGCGTTATCTGTCCTGCCAATGCCGGGCCTGATATACGCGTCTTCAACGAAAGCGGTTTTTTCCAGCGCTATCGCGGTTTGCATGGGTTTGCATTCTGATGTACCGGGCTGCGTTGGATTATCGCAGGCCCTGCCGATGCCCTGCTGCCCGGCGATATAAGCGGCCAGCGCCGCTATCGACGGCTCCTGCAAAAAGACTTCAATAGGCACGGCGACGCCGTATTGCCGCTGTATTGTTTCGACCAGCCTAACCAATGTAAATGACGTCGCGCCCAGATCGAACAAGTCGTCGTTTTTACCGAAGCCCTGCACGGCCATGATGTCGGCGGCGTAGCCCATCAAGGTGTCGGCGATAGTGTCGTCGTCTGCGCAGACAGTTTTACTACCTACAAA
>SCST01000873.1 GCA_004299465.1 Methylovulum sp.
GTACTCTTCAGCAAACGAGGCTCGATCGTGGAGGAGGAGCCTGCGGCGGCAACGGAGGCGGAGGTCAGCCGCTCCCACTAACGATGCCCCGTAAATTCTCAGGTGGCTCTCGCGGTTCAACCCCCATGGGCGGCCGACCGAGGCGATGAAGAGGCCCTCTGGAATCTTTCGTGTTCCAGAGGGCCTGTCTATTTGCAGGGACAGCCTGGTATAACGCCCGCCTGCGCCTCCCCCAAGTGACACAGGTCTTGTCCATGCTCGCACGATGGCGCCAAGTCGATCAAGGCCAGGTGACGCCGCGGCGTAGGGGGCAAGGATGGTGTCTACACCAAGAGGCTGGCCTGCCTTGCGCCCGCTTGTCCCGTGCCCGGCGCGGCAGACAGGCTGGAGGGCAGGGGATCATGGTAAACCCGGTCCGCGTGCGACGCACAGGCAGGCATCCGAACTGTTCAGGAGCTGTTGGAACATGCCGATGTGAGGACCACCATGATCGACACCCATGTGCTCAACCGAGACGGGAGAGGAGCCTGGAGTCCAGCGGATGCGCTGAAACAAGGTCCCCCCCCCTCGCAGCTATCATGGAACTATGTCGATCGGCATATCACGCCGGCCCTGCGTTGTGGAGATCCTTGACAAGTCGTCGAAAGCAGAGAAGAATGGCCCAATCGCTCCCAGGCTAGCAGAAGCAGGATATACCAGTCAGTATACTCAATAGTTATGCGGCATTCTGCTTGGCGAATCAGTAAGAAGGTGATACAGATGAAATGAGGAAATGTTTCAGTGCGACCTACACCGGCCCCCCAGTGAGCCGACGGAGACCAAGAACTTTAGCTCGTCGAGGAGCGACAGTACCTAACCATTTAACAGAAAAGGAGTACCGCCATGAAACAACTGCTAACTCTAGCTTTAGCTCTCGCAGTGCTGGCAACGTTTAGCGGACTCGCCACAGCGGCGACCACCGTTAAGTCGTCAAAAAGCAATTCACAAGATCGTGTGGCGGCCGATGATCCTATCGCCGCGGCCTGCCAGGGCAAGAAACTCGGTGATACGGTGAAGGTCGGTGGCAAGAACCTGAAGTGCGAGCAGAGGCACATAGCCGTCAGCGATTCTGGCGTCCAGGTGGTTAATCCACCACCTCTAATTATTAAGAAGTAGTAAAAGGAAAAGCACAGCAAGTAAGTCGGTAAATGGGTTAGACACGATTAAAGACGGTTTTGCCTAACAACCGCTTCGAGAGGGACGCGGCAAAAAGCGCCGCGCCCCTCAAGTGGGACGTTCTACCAGTCGAGACGGGTGTTGCTCATGGTGCTAGACTATGACAAAGGAAGGAGGAGACCATGACCGTATCTGCAAAAGCGCTTGGGGTTGACCGGCTGAATATTGACGATCGGCTCGCCTTGGTCGAGGAGATCTGGGCCAGCATATGCGCCGATTCGGCAAGCTTTCCGCTTACTGAGGCGCAACGGGCGGAGCTTGATCGCCGCG
>SCST01000273.1 GCA_004299465.1 Methylovulum sp.
ATTGCCGATTGCGGCACGGCAATCACGGTGGATTTGCTTGATGCCGGCGGCAATCATCGCGGCGGTTTTATCAGCCCAGGGCTGACATTGATGAAACAAGCGCTGGCGCAGGGAACCGGCGCCTTGCCGTTTAATGAAACCCATTATGCCGTCGCTCCTGCCGATTTTACCGAAGCGGCTATTTATGCCGGGACCTTGTCATCCGCGGCCGGGTTAATAGAACATGTGCTGAAGGCGCAGGCGGAAACGGTGCCATTGATCCTGACGGGCGGCGATGCCGGACTTATCGCGCAGCAACTGGCGCTACCGCTGGTGATTGATACCGACCTGGTCTTGCAGGGACTGGCAATAGTCCTGGGCGGCAGCTTATGAAAATACTGTTTTTCCTGGTCGCGATCGCCAATGTCACGCTGTTGATGTGGGAGTATAAAACAGGCAAATTTGCAGCGCGTGTAGTCAGCGCGCAGCAGACGGCCGCCGGCAAGGAAGCCATCGTACTGCTGGCTGAGTTAAAACCGGCATCGCCCGTTATTGCGAAAATCGAAAATATAGCGCCGCCTGTCATTAAAGCGGCTCCAGAATCGCCTTCCCCTAAAAAACCTGAAGCCATACCCGTGCATTGCTATGAAGCGGGGCCATTTACCCATCAAGCAGAGTATCAACACTGGCTTAGCGCCATGACCAGCGTCTATGCCGTTAACCCCGCCAGCAAAGACGAACGGGCTGTCAGCCGTTACATCGTCTCATCGCCGGCAAATACACCCAAAGAGACCGATGCTACTGTTCAATTGCTTAAAAAGCACGGCATCAGCGATTTTTTTATGCGCCGCACCGAAGCTGGGGATAAGGAGATTTCACTCGGTATTTTCAGCTCGGAAGAACGAGCCGCAATCATGCAACAGCAAATGCTTACCAAAGGAATTAATGTAAAAATCAAGGCCGAATATAAAATAAAGCCCCAAAAATACCTATTGATCAGGGTCGATAATAATTCCTTGGAATTGCTGGCGGAGCTGCGAAAAAGCTATCCCCGGATTACCGTGAAAAACAGTGAATGCCGCTAGGAATGGGCATGAAATAACTTAGGCAAGTTGCCAATAGCAGGAGTGCAGGCTTCGCCTGCATGCGCAAGCAAAGCTTGCACTCCTGCTGCAAGCAACTGTTCAATTTATTTCATGCTCGTTCCTAAGCCCGGCATGCTACGCGCGCCATCAACGAACTGGCGCGTTTACCCACGCGCCGGAGAAGGCGCGCGCGGCGCGCCCTACGCTTCAGGCAAGGTTCTGAACAGTTACAATTCCTGACCCCGACCCGTTCATGCGGCGTTTTTCTCAATAACGATGTCTTCAATAATCAGCACATCCAAACCGGAGGTATAAAAAACGGCCAACGCATCTTCAACCGTATGTATGATGGGTTTGCCCATGACATTAAAACTGGTATTTAACACCAGCGGTATACCCGTCAATCGGTAAAAAGCGTCAATCAATTCATAGAATGCGTTATTCCATGAACGCTTCACGGTCTGCAGGCGGCCGGTTCCATCCACATGCACAACGCCGGGCACTTTATCCAACACCGCCGGCCTGAATCTCAACGTGCGTTCCATATAAGGCGATTCCTGGTAATTTTCAAAATAATCAGCGCCGTGCTCGTGCAATATCGACGGCGCAAAAGGCCGGAACGCTTCCCTGAATTTAACCTCGGCATTAATCCTGTCCTTGATGATTTCCGAGCGAGGGTCGGCCAGGATAGACCGGTTTCCCAAAGCCCTGGGGCCAAATTCGGCCCGCCCCTGCATCCAGCCGATGATTTTTCCTTCAGCCAGGTAACTTGCCGCTATCACGCTGATGTTTTCACCCGATTCAAGCATCCTGGACTTAGGGCCGTATTTTTTCAGCGCGTCCAGTTTGTCGGCGGCGATGCCGGAACCCAGGTAAGGGCTTTGAAATGCAACGGGGCGCTGTTTATCGGCATGATCCTCATAGAACCCGAGTAATGCCGCGCCGAT